>NZ_JBAMMY010000027.1:0-6277 GCF_051233685.1 Desulfobacterium sp. N47 | reverse complement strand
ATGGAGCCGATGAAGAGGATTGCCCCCGAAATCTATCGCAAGCTTGGCCTCTTAGGGTCCCTGACGACCTTTCGGGTGGCGGAGAAGATCGGAGGTATGTTCGGTTGGGCCGTGGATAAGATGACAATCTGGAGCGCTGTTCAAAAGACGGCATCTGAAATAGGCTTTAAGTTGGACGTCAAAGAACTTCCCCACGGAGAAGCGGACGGCACGGGTATCGGCATTAAGGGGATCGCAAAACGCGGGAAGGAACTGAAGGTATTCGTGCAGTATAAGCAGGGTGGTGGGGTTCGGGTAGCAGGCCTTGATATCGGGAATTACAACGGTTCGTGGGACAAGCTTTTTCAGAACAGTATTGAGATACATAGGTGATCGGTTAAGACGTACGCAATGTATACCAGAATCTACTTAACATCCTGAATAATAAAGCTAAAATAGTATCTAAAGATTCCACAAAAGATACGTAAATAATACTTGACATACCAGGGCGTTTGGTGTATACTCCTTTCAAATTTCAACACTGAAAGGAGGATAAAATGCCTTACATAGACAAGTATCTGGAAATCAAACGGGAATTGTTGCAAGCCCAGCTTAGGGTTGTTTATCGCCATCAACGAAAAACAGCGCCTCCGGGACAAAAACTAAAACGTACGTCAAATCTAACTATAGTCGAAGACATACTTCAAAACTCCGACCAGCCTATACACATTTCAAAAATTATTCAGATTGCTCAAAAAGACTATGGTGTCAGTTTGGAAAGAGACTCTATCGTCTCTGCTTTAATAAAAAAGATCAATGCCGGAAAGACGTTCATCCGCGTTTCGCCTAATACTTTTGCGCTTAAGATCAATGCAGAAGCAGTTGGTGAAGGAGGTGCATTATGAGTTTTGTTCATAAGTTGAATAGGTTGCGTAATGTTTTAGGCATCAATGATCACTTCCAGCGGGAAAAAAAATTTCTCTTTTCGAAATCGTGGTATCTTTAATCACCACCTTCTCCGTTTGTGGAAAAAAGAAGAGTATCGCTGACGCCCATAGAAATTTTATAACACACACTGGAAAGTATGTTTCCAGAAGCAGCTTCTGGGAACGAATCGCAAATAAAACACTCTTGGAGTTCATTGAAAAAGCTGTCCTTACATTCTCCTTTCATATCCAGGAAAAGGCCCTTTCAAAACTTTCATGGCTTTCTGTCTTTGAGGATGTATTTATGTACGATGCATCTCCTGTCCGCTTGCCTGCCGGGTTATCAGATATATTTCCGGGCAATCGAAAAAATCACAGCCCTGCCAGCTTAAAATTAAGCGCCCTATACAGACTGAGCGTAAGAAGCACAGAATGGATTAAAATTAGCGCTCAAAAGCCACACGACAGCAAATTCCTTCCAGATTTGAATAAATTAAAGGGGTCTTTGTTTCTATTTGATCTCGGGTACTTCAGTCATGCTTTTCTGTATCAACTGAGTGAAATTGGAGTCTGGTTTGTATGCCGCCTAAAAGCAAACTCCGTCCCAATAATAACAAAGGTCGTCAAGGGTGTGGCGAAGCGACACATTGGGCGACCGTTGGACAAAAATGTTAACCTGAGAGGTATGATTGTCGAGGTCTGGGCAAAGTTGAATCCATGCTTATCCGGTTGGCACATACGCGCCGCCCCTCCCTCTGCTTGGAGCCGGATGCTCACGTTCGGAGCAGTGCGAATGACGGTGCGTTGTCTGCCTGTCAATCCGAATCAAAATCCCACAGTTCTTCCGCGTTCGGGTGCTCCCATACGTCCCCGTAAAGATCTTTGTACTCCGACCCCTCGACCTCCATCGCGATGCCCAACACCGAGTGAAACCCGCTCATCGGGTAGAAGCGCCGGTTGAACCGGAACACGTACTCGTTCAAATACGCTTGAAGATGCTTCGGGCTCACTCCGTGGTGCGTGCCCTGTATCCACGTTTTCAAGTTCGAGAACACCAAGTGGATCAGTGGTATCTGCTCGCCCTTCTCGGCTTGCAGTTCCGATTTCGTCATCCCTTCTGCCTCGACGTCAGGCATTACAACCTCGTGGTCGAACCACTTCCACAAGTCGACATACCCCACCCAGTCGTCTGTCATGACCGTCGTACCAGTCTTGATGTTCTCGGTGGCGAACTTGGTCAGGGCAACCTTTCCGCGGTTCGGGATCAGCCGCATACGTAACCGCCCTGCATAGCGACGCTTCTTGTACTCTCCGTCGACAAGGTCTTCCTTCTCGCTGATACGAACCTCGACAGCTCCGACGGCGACGACCTTCTCGGTGACACCGCGCCCCTTGCCTCGTGTTCGGCCACCGACGTAGGTTTCGTCCAACTCGACGGAATAGCATTGTAGGTTGCCGTCCACGTCTTCGCCCTCGCCTATCTTGCTTCGGCTCGGCCTGACCATAGCAACGCGCAGCTTGTGGAGCATCTGGAACGCTGTCTCGTATCGGGTCAGCCCGAGCTGCCGCTTAAACTGAAGCGCCGACATGCCCGGTGTTTGACTTGTGACGAGGTACGCGGCCCAGAACCAGACCTGAAGGGACGTCTTCGTCCTGTGCATGATCGTGCCAGCCGTGAGAGACGTCTCTGCTCGGCAAGAACGGCAAACGAGCACGCGAGGTCGGGTCGAGATATAGTAAGGTTCGTCGAGGACGTCACACTTCGGACACGTAAACCCGTCAGGCCAACGCACCAGCTCCAAGTAGTCGAGGCAGGCTTGCTCGTCCGGGAACGCCCGCTGGAACTCCAGAAGGTTGGTGACGTAGGGCTTCTCTTTGATTTTGCGCATCAGCAGTCTCCCTCTGCATCTGTGGACGACCCAATCTCGCACCACTGTCAGTTCTGCAGGATGGAAGTCTACCTCTTCGATCTGTATGTGTCAACCGGATAAGCATAGTATATTCTTTGACGGTGGCTACGGGGTAAAAACAACAGAAGGATGGAAAAGGCTTACGAAAAGGGAAGCAAAGGGGAATTTTGAGATTATAGAGTCCTTTAGATCACAGAAATATTCTAAAACCATGTTAAGCCCAAGTGATGTATCCTCGAAACCTCTTGGTTTGAGACTCGAGATAGTACCTCAGAAAAACCCATTTGCAATCAAGGTTGGAGAAACACTCCCAATAAAGGCGCTGTTTGAAGGGAAGCCGCTTCAGGGTGCTACAATCAAAGCAGGATGCACCTATGAAAGAAAATTAAAGGAGTATCAGGCTACTGATAAGGATGGCATAGCTAACATTGTTATTGAAAAGAGCGGGAACCAGATAATTGCTACGAGCTATAAGACTCCCCTGAAAGACGACCCCGATGCTGATACTCTTTCACTCTCAACAAATATTGTCTTTGAGGTTAAGTGATGTTGAAGTTTCTTTATACGTTTTTAATGCTTCTGCTCCTGACATATTCAGGGGCAGAAGCCCACTCCATCCATTATCGAGTCGAAAACAAAGGCATCAGTGTGCGGGTATTCTATGCGGAGGATGACCCGACAAGTTACTCTTCTTATGAAATATTTGGGCCGGGGGACAAAATACCTCACCAAAAAGGGAGAACCGATAAAAACGGGTTCGTCTCGTTCCTTCCCGACAGGCAGGGGAAATGGGCCATAAAGGTATATGGGGAGTCCGAGCACGGGATGCACAGGGTTCAGATCGAGGTGAATGTAAAAGAGAATCTCTTTATGGAGTCTTTCAAAAAACCATTGGTTGCTCAATATACCAGGGCTTTTGTGGGAATCAGTATTATTTTGTTCCTCTTCAGCCTGTGGGTCCTGCTCAAGAGGAGAAAGAAGCAGGAGAAAAATTAAAGAGAGGAAAACAGGAGAAATCAGGGACTCAAAGTCAATCTTCTTAAAACCCCTATGTGCTGCTATGGAAAGGTTTGTTGACCGTAAGTTACAGCCTGTGATGAGGATGCTCGTTAAGTTACGGGAAAATAGCGAGAAGCCTGGCATCACGGAGATCGTAGGAGGCATAGGTTATATCGTAGGGTTGACGGGGGTGGCGATGTACCTGAGAAGAAGATTTAAGGAAAGCAATTAACTCCCCTCCGGCAAAACCAGGCGAGGTAGAGACTTTTTATAGATAAGGCAGATTATGCATCTTGAGGAATTTGCAGAGGGCAGCTCTTTTTTACATCGCCTCGACCCTCGGGTTAAGCTTATAACCTTCCTGCCCTACGTTTTTACTATTGCGTCAATGCGCGACATAAATGGTCCACTCGCCGGACTGTTCATTTCCGCTTCTCTGATAACTTTTGCCGGCATCGGTTTCAGGAAACTCTTGGGCAGGCTGGTCGTGATAAACACTTTTATTTTTGTGCTCTGGATTTTCCTCCCCTTCAGTTCTCCTGGCCATCCTGTTTTCAGCATATTTTCTTTAACGGCGAGTCGTGAAGGTGTCTTGTATGCCCTTTCTATTACACTCAAAGCCAATGCTATTTTTCTTGCAACAATTGCCATACTGGGCACATCGGAGGTAAATTCCCTTGCTCATGCTCTTGTCCATTTTAAGATGCCGGATAAACTCATCTACCTGTTTTTTTTCTTCTACCGTTATATAAGCGTCCTGCACGAGGAGTATGGAAGACTGAAAAATGCGATAGCAATCAGATCCTTTCAACCGGGTACAAATATCCATACGTATAGGACCATACGGATACCTCGTAGGTATGATTCTCGTGAGGAGTTATGAGCGGTCTCAGAGGATTTACAGTGCAATGCTGTGCCGGGGATCCAACGGTAAGTTTCATATCATGAGTCATTTCAGACTCAAAAAGGAGGATGTATTATTTGGTCTGATTATGTTCGTGATAACATTTACGATATGGCTTGTTGACAGATATCCTATTTTTTAAGGGAGGATCAGATTTGCGGTGATGAAACAGGGAGAAACGGTGATAAATATAAAAGAACTCTATTTCAGTTATCCTTACGGGAAAAAGGTGTTTGAAGGTCTGAATTTTTCCCTGAAAAGAGGTGAAACAGTTGGGCTGACAGGCGCCAACGGCGCCGGCAAGACAACATTGTTCCATCTGATAATGGGACTTTTAAAACCTGATGCGGGGGAGATTGAAATATTTGAGAAGGCAAGGAAGGTGGAAAGGGATTTTATTGAGGTCAGGCAAAGGATTGGTCTTGTGTTCCAGGATTCTGATGACCAGCTTTTTTGTCCAACCGTTGAGGAAGATATTGCTTTTGGACCGTTAAACCTTGGAAAATCTCAAGAAGAGACAAAAGCGGTTGTCGGAGAAGTCTGTGAGAAATTGGGACTGAAAGGTTTTGAGAGAAAGGTTACTCACCGCCTGTCAGGGGGAGAGAAGAGACTTGTAGCTCTTGCTACCATAGTGGCAATGAACCCGGAATGCTTCTTGATAGACGAACCCGTTGCCGGTCTCGATGATGTGACAACAGACAGATTTCTGAGATACCTGAAAGAGTACGGGAACACCTATATTATTATCACACATGATCAGGAGTTTTTAAAAAGTGCCGTGGATAAGGTTTATATATTAAAAGGCAGCAAAATTATTCCCCGTTGATGGAACTTTAGCTGGATAACTGGAAAAATTTGAAAGCACTGCTTCACCATCGGATGGAGCGTAATAATGAACATGCAGATAGTTGCAAAAATTGGGCAGGGACAGCATCTTTTCACGAAGCGAGTTGCGCTGTTTTGCAAAAATTTAAGAATATCTCCTGATGGGGCATTAATTTGAGCTGTCTCATATAAATCACATGAAACTCCCTTTCAACCGTCCAGCCTGAAACAGGTATCTCAACAAGAAGTTTCTGCTGTAATTCCCGCCTGATCGCATGAATCGAAACAAAAGAAACGCCCAATCCGGCTATAATCGCTTCTTTGATTGCTTCGGAACTACCCAGTTCGGCAATAATATTCAGCCGGAAATCTGAACCGGTATTTTCTTTCATATAATTTTCCAGGACTTCTCTTGTTCCTGATCCTTTTTCTCTTGTTACAAATGGTTCTTCCATCAGCTCATTTGCAGTGATACAGCTTCTTTTGCTCCAGCGATGTGTATTGGGAACTGCAATGACAAGCCTGTCTTTCCATATAGGTTCCGCATAAATTTTTTTATTTAACGGCTTTTTCCCAATAAATCCTATTTCTGCACAGTAGTGTCCGGTTAGGTTTTTGCATATAAAGTTTGTTCTTTGACAATTCGATTATCAGACTGTGTATTTTTTCCACAGGCACGCAATTCATTCTGGATATTGTTTCTAAGCTGACGAATCCTTTTTATTGATACAGGC
>NZ_JBAMMY010000023.1:0-13944 GCF_051233685.1 Desulfobacterium sp. N47 | reverse complement strand
GCCTGTATCAATAAAAAGGATTCGTCAGCTTAGAAACAATATCCAGAATGAATTGCGTGCCTGTGGAAAAAATACACAGTCTGATAATCGAATTGTCAAAGAACAAACTTTATATGCAAAAACCTAACCGGACACTACTGTTGCATACTGGACAATTCATGTTTTTTATCTCCTTTGCTGTGTTTTAAATTAACCATGGAAGCCACTTTTTCAGTAGTCCATAGAGGGATGGAAAGTTGTTCTCAAGAAATGCTTTAACCCTTCCTATAATGCTCTGCTGTTTCTGTTCTATAGACAAGGCTCTGCCTTCAAGCTGTGCCTGTAATCTTTCAGCCCTCTTATCCGGGTCCGGGTGGCTTGAAAAAAAGGAATGCGTTTTGCCCAACCCGGCAAGCTTCTTTAAAGCTGATACTGCATCTTGCGTTTCAAACTTTTCCCGCTTAAGAAAAACTAACCCGTAATCATCTGCCTCTTTCTCCTCCAATTGGGAAAATTGGGCATTTATAAGGGATTCTGCAAGACCTCCTAACAATGAGCCGGCTATTCTCCGGAGATGCTGTTCTGAGATGCTATACCTTTACGTACAGCCCTCGCAGCATAGGCAAGCTGAATTTTCTTTCGGATATGCTTTTTCATAACATGCCCCATTTCATGTCCGATAATAAAACGCAATTCACCATCATTGAGCATGTCCATAAGACCGCTGTATAAGCGTATAGTACCGTTCGCCATCGCAAAAGCATTTACTTCAGGGGTTATATAGACCCCATAGTCGAATTTCACATCGACATCCTGAAAGTTCCGGCCAACAAGCTTATTGAGCCGTTTTGCGTATTTGCTTTCAGGTGTCGCAAGACTATGCTTTTTATCCGAATACTGAGCAGCTTGTGAGGCAATCTCCTGCACATCTTTATCAGTGATGGTCAGCGCGCCCTTTACCGCATCAATACCCGCATTTGTAACTGTTTGCAGGTTTGCATTTTCACACCCTGACAGCAAAAGCAGACAGAAATAAAATGTTATAAACAAATATTTCATCATCATATTTAGCCAAACCATAGGATTTATTTTGGAATTTTTACATTATCATCATAGATTCCTTTTTCGGCAGTTGTATGGCAGGCCAAACAGTTGGATAATGAGCCGATAGATTTTCGCTTAAACACATCCATACTGATTTCATGGTGTTTTCTCTGTATATATGGAATGTCTGTGATCCTTTGCGGTGTTTGGTTTCCTATGCATTTCATAATTTTTGCAGATAGTTTTGCTGAGGAACGATCTGCTGCATTGGCTTTAAGATATTTTGCAATTATTTTCTTTGACTCCGGATCAAGCTCGACGGCTTCCCCAAAATGGTCTTCCGGGCTGTTTAGAATTTTATCCCATGAAGCGGATGGCAACAATTCCGGCTGATATGAAAAATGACAAGCTCCGCAATTCTCTTTGTATGTTGAGTTATCAACTACTGTAAGATTGCCTTTCACATTATGTTCAGAGTGTTTTCGCTCTCTTTTTTGATGCTGCCTCTTTCCTCTATGATCGTCGTCATCAGCAAAGGCGGTATAAAAGACTCCGTTTGTCATCAGCAAAAAAGCCAGCAATAAAATAAACCATTTATGCATTCTTTTCATAAAATATCTCCTTTCTTCAGATGAGTTTCTCAAAATAAATTAATTGAATGAGAATAGTTACAGAATAACAAATTATTTATGTATTATATCAGATGGATATGTTTTAGATCAACAGAGTATGGAGAGGTTTTGCAGGTAGATAGGTGGAGTTACAATAATTTTGCAGGCATAAAATGTTTCGAAATCCTCAACGGTATTATAAATTAAAGAACAATCTATAAGAGCAAAAACAATTAGTACAGTATCAAAGATTTTTAAATTATGAGCCTTGGTTGCAGAGTTGGCTGCTTTAAGCATTTTGCCCTTTTCCAAATCACAGCTTTTGCACAGATTGCCTGAGCAACGCAAATGAAACAGGGAATATGCCTTTGCTTTAGTTTGATAATTATGCAAGCAAGTATTTCCACAGAAGCAGGCCTCAGCAAATACGCTGCTTGCGAAAATGCCCAAAATCAAAAACAAGGTGGCTAATATTTTAATTGATTTTCGATAGTTCATAAGGATTATAATATCACACCGGTCATTTTTTTATTTTAATAACACCATATATCAATCGGACGTGATGTTTCAATAAGAATTGTTGATATTTTTTTTAAATCAAACCCTTCCGGATGAATTTACACAGGAGTAGTAAATTCTGCGATTTGAACAGGTGAATTCTAAAAAGAAATTTGTGGCAACATATCTTTCTGCCGATATAGTTTCTCGCAATATGGCGTATATCATTTAATCTTGACACATAAAGCTAATCTTTCTATAGTCCAACTTTAAAAAAGCAAGATCTTATCCCCTTTTATATTTTTATATATTAATTGTGAAAATTATTTTAAAAAGGATAAAATAGAAGCTATGGGAAGAGTTCTGGTTGTTGATGATGAAGAAGGAATACGTGATATTCTTGCTGACTATTTAACCATGATGGACCATGAGGTAGTTACTGCCATTGACGGGCAGGATGCTTTAAATAATCTCCGGGAAGGTCATTTTGATTTAATATTGTCAGACCTTATTATGCCGAAGATGGATGGGATAGAACTTCTTAAACAGGCTCTCAACATTGACGATAAGATAGTTTTTATCATGATTACCGGACATCCTACTGTTCAAACAGCAGTAGAAGCCATAAAAGAAGGGGCTTACGATTATCTTACAAAACCTTTCCGCTTTGATGATGTTCAGCTCAGAATCAACAGAGCAATTGAAAAAAAAATGTTAAGTGGCCGTTTAAAAAATGCCCGGGGAATTGTATGGGCTTTGTTGTTTTCAATTCCCATTTGGCTGATATTGGGAATTTTTTTAGCCACTCTCCTGAAATAAACCAAAATCCGAATATCCATATCAAAACACATAGTTCGTTTTCTGCCGTCGGCTATCCTTGGCAAACGCTATATTTACGCTGTTCTTTTAAAGAACTTCTCAAGTTCCTTAATCGAAAATTTTATCCATGTGGGACGGCCGTGCGGGCAATTAGAAGGCATTTTACAATCATCCAGCTGTGACAGAAGTGTTATCATCTCTTTGTCTGAAAGCTTTTGATTAGCTCTTATTGCACCATGGCATGCGATAAGCTTTAAAAGCTCATCCGATGCCTTTTCGAACCCGGGAACAAAGCCTGTTTCAATTAAATTTTCAATTGTTTCAGTGATAATGGATTTAACATCTTTACCTGAAAGAAATGCGGGTACGGACTTTACTGCAAAAGCATTTCCTCCGAACGGTTCCACATCAAAACCTGCCCTCTGAAAATCCGGCAGCAGTTTTTCAAAGACACCGGCTTCCCTGTAGCCAAATTCTATGACTTCCGGAACAAGAAGGTTCTGTATTGCATATCTGTATGCGTCTTCCCTGGCTTTGATTTGTTCATAAAGAATGCGTTCATGGGCAGCATGCTGATCTATAAGAAATATTCCTTCGACCGATTCACAGATTATATATGTTCCGTGAAGCTGACCAAGTACTATTAAATCTTTGAATTGCTTCTTTTCCCAAAGGTTTTCCTGAATATGGGAATCTTGTTTCGGATTAGTTTTTTCAGTATAAGATTGAACTTTCTTTAGTGGCAGGTCAGACTGAACCTTCTTTAGCGGCAGGTCAGTAACAATTTCGCTTTGAACAGGATTGGCTTTTACGGCAGGCTTGTAAGCAACCTGATGTTCGGAAATATCAACCGATTTATTATGCTGAACTTTTTGAACATAATCTGCGGCGGATTTTTTAAACGGATCTGAAAGATCAAGAGTCTCTTTTACTGCCGCCTTTACTGCTTCATGGACTCTGGTTGGCTCTGAAAAGCGTACTTCATGCTTTGCCGGATGCACATTAACATCAACTTCATTAAAAGGAAGGTTTATCAAAACCACAGCAACGGGGAACTCTCCTTTAATCAGCCTTGATGTATAAGCTTCCAATAAAGCGTGCTGAACAATCTTATCATGCACAAAACGCCCGTTAACATATATGTATATTCCGCGGCTTGTATGTCTCTTTACCACAGGAGAAGATATCCAGCCTGAAACTGAAATAGTTTCTTTCGAAAAACCAAGCCTGTATAAACTGCTTTTTGTATCTTTACCCAGAATTTCTTCGGTTCTGACGGCTGAATCAGGTGATGAAAGCAGATTATAAACGGTTCTGCCATTATGTGTAAGGTTAAACTGGATATTGGAATTTACAAGCGCCATTGTTGAAATTACATCGGCGATATGCCCCATTTCAGTATCAACCGATTTTAAAAATTTGCGTCTTGCCGGTGTATTGAAAAAAATGTCTTTAACGGAAATCATCGTACCTTCGGGAGAGCCTTTATCCGTTACAGACAATATCTTTCCGCCTTCAATTTTTATTTCAATCCCGGTCTGGGATTCGTTTCCTTTTGTTACAAGCGAGAAACGCGAAACAGAAGCAATGCTTGGAAGCGCTTCTCCTCTGAATCCGAAGGTATTTATGGAAAAAAGATCTTCATCCGTTTCTATTTTGCTGGTAGCATATCTTTCAATTGACAACAAGGCGTCATCTTTTACCATTCCGGTACCATTATCCGAAACTCTGATAAGAGACTTTCCTCCTTTTTCTATTTCAACAAGGATTCGTGTGCTTTTTGCATCGAGAGCATTTTCAACGAGCTCTTTTACAACCGAAGCGGGACGCTCAACTATCTCGCCTGCTGCAATTTTGTTGGAAATATTTTCGGAAAGTATTCTTATTTTCATATGTTTATGAAAAAAGTTACTTATTTCTTAAAAAGTTAGAAAGGTATTCAGCATCAATGGGAGTAAGATCAAATTTCAGGCATGCCTCTTCAATCAGTTTTGCAGAGTTTTTCCCTTGTTCGTATTTTAAAGTTTCCGAAATCCATTTTACAGCTTTTCTTAAATTTTCCCCTTCAGGCTGTACGCTCATGACTTATTTCCTTTTAGCTTCGAATGGAAAATAGCGGGAGTTTTTCTCTTTCCTGTATCCTACATTCGCTATTCGATATCCGTTATTTGAGTCTTTATATTTCCGGCTTTTTCTTATGAAAACCGGTCGCCTGTTCAAAATTATAGGCTGTTTTTAAAAGCACTTCTTCGCCAAAATGTTTTCCAAGCAGTTGAAGCCCTATAGGCAATCCGCCTGATGAAAATCCGCAGGGAACAGATAAACCGGGTATTCCGGCAAGATTTGCAGATAGCGTGAAAATATCCGAAAGATACATTGTGAGAGGATCATCTGCGTTATCACCTATTTTGAATGCGGGAGTCGGCGCTACAGGAGAAAGTATTACATCGCAGATTTCAAACGCCTTTGTAAAATCATCTGTGATAAGAGTACGCACCTGGGATGCCTTTTTATAAAATGCATCATAGTATCCGGCTGAAAGACAATATGTACCGATAATTATACGACGCTTTACTTCCGGCCCGAATCCTTTTGACCTTGTATTTTTATACATCTCCATAAGGTTTTTTGAGTCTTTATCCCTGAAACCATATTTCACACCGTCATAGCGGGCCAGATTGGAGCTTGCCTCCGAAGGAGCAATAACGTAATAAGCCGGCACTGCATATTCGGTATGCGGAAGCGAAACCTCAACACATTGCGCCCCCAGGGTTTCCAGTACTTTTCTTGCATTTGTTATTGCGGCAAAAACCTGCGGATCAAGACCTTTGGCTGTGTCATATTCTTTGGGAACTCCTATTATTAATCCCTTTATCCCTTCGGTTAAAAAAGAAGTATAATCGGGAACATCTTTTGGAACGGATGTGGAATCCGATGGATCATAGCCTGAAATCACTTTAGCAAGAATGGCGCAATCAGTAACGTCTTTTGCAACAGGGCCGATCTGGTCAAGTGAAGAAGCAAAAGCAACCAGCCCGAAGCGTGAAACTCTTCCGTATGTTGGCTTCAACCCAACAACAGAACAGTGAGAAGCCGGCTGGCGGATAGATCCGCCTGTGTCCGAACCAAGAGAGCCTATGCACATATCTGCGGCAACAGCAGCGGCTGATCCTCCGCTGGAGCCACCTGGAATTCTGGTTAAATCCCATGGATTGCGGGTAAGTTTGATGCCTGAGTTTTCGGTTGATGAGCCCATGGCAAATTCATCCATGTTTAATTTTCCCACTATAACCGCACCGGCTTTTTTAAGCTTGGATATTACTGTAGCATCATAAGGGGGAATGAAATTATCCAGAATTTTTGAAGCGCATGTTGTACGTATTCCTTTTGTGCAAATAAGATCTTTTACTGCAATGGGAATGCCGGTAAGTTCGGCCATATTTCCTTTTGATATTTCTTTATCGGCAAGCGCAGCTTCTTTCATCGCTGAATCCGAAGCTATTGTGATATATGCCCCGACCCTATCTTCAACCTGCGCAATCCTGTCAAGAACCGCTCTTGTAAGTTCCTGCGAAGATATCTCTTTGCCCTTTAACAGTTGTTGAGCCTTATTTATTGTTAATTCATGCAGTTTCATCTGATCTACCCCACAACCTTCGGAACCATGAAACTTCCGTTTTCATCCTCAGGAGCATTTTCAAGAAGCGCATCCCTTTTTATGTTTTGTACTATTACGTCATCCCTGAAGGCGTTTGTCAAAACTATAGCATGAGAAGTCGGCAACACACCTTCAGTATCCAGATTATTAAGGGTTTCGATGTATTTTAATATATCATCTATCTGAACGGTAAATTTTTGAATGGATTCTTCATCCATATCAAGACGGGCAAGATCAGCCACATGTATAATATCATCTCTGGTTATATTCATAGTATTTAATCACCGCGGTTTGAGTGTCGAAGAGCGAACATAATCAAATTTACTACATTTAACATCAACCGTCCGCTTTTCGACTTTATATCATCTTGTTACAATTATTCCATTAAATTTATCTTTCTTCAGTTTGTTAAGAATAGTTCCAGCCCCGGCTCTATCGCCAAACTCTCCTACCCTTACTCTGTGCCATATTCCTTTTCCTTTAATTTCTCCTGAAGATCTGTATGCCTGATAACCTTTTTTTATAAGCTCTCCAACCATTTTATCGGCATACTTTTCATCTCTGCCTGAAGCAAGCTGAATCGTAAAAACAGGCCCGGTGGTTTTTTTCGGCAAAGGAGGCTCCTTTGCAACGATTTTTTCTTCGGTCTTTGCAGGTACAGATTCCTTGGCGATAACTTTTTCTCCGGTCTTTTCAGGTTCCGGCTCTTTTACAGAAGATTCTACAGGCACAGGGGCCGGCAAAGAAACAGCTTCCGGTTTTGGAACCTCTTTGATATTAATATGCTCGGGTAATTCTTTTGTGCTTTTAAGATCCTCGTAAAAACCCAGATCCTGCTTGTCTGAATGAACAGGCGTATTCATTGAAACATCGATTTGGGCCTTTTTTTCTTCTTTTTCCTTTTCAATAGCTGCCGTCAACTCTGATACAATGTCATTTTTCAGCTTTTTGACATCAAAATTTACAGGTGCAGTTCCTCTTCCGACCAGAACACCCAACACAAACATCCATCCGCAAATAACAAGAACAATAAAACACCACACAATTGTTTTTTTGCGGGTGAGTATATAATAGGGTTTCTTTTCGCCGGGTACATTATTTTCATTTTCTTCCATAAATTTATACCAAGGCCTCCCTGCTTACATCCCGTTTGTTTTTACATTATTTCCGGAGCACTTACTCCAAGAAGTTTGAGACCGTTTCTGATAACTTTTTTTATAGCAAGCACAAGAAAAAGCCTGTTTTTCGTTATAACCGGATCATCGGAAAGAACTCTGCACTTATTATAATAGCTATGAAAGGCCGCTGCAAGATTCATAAGATAATAAGTTATGCGGTGCGGCTCGAGAAGCTCTGCGCTCGATTTTACAACTTCAGGATAAGTGGATAATATTTTTAAGATCTGAATTTCTTCAGCTTCTTTCAATACCGTTATATTTTTATCATCGTATCTAATTTCTTTTACTCCAAGTTCATCCGCCTTTCTGATAATGCTTGAAATTCTTGCATGCACATACTGCACATAATATACAGGGTTTTCATTTGACTTTTTCTTTGCAAGTTCCAAATCAAAATCAAGATGACTTTCGTAATGGCGCGTCAAAAATATAAACCTTGCCGCATCAGCTCCTACCTCTTTAACCACATCTTCAAGTGTTACAAATTCTCCTGATCTGGTGGACATTGCAACGGGTTCACCGTTTCGCAAAAGGTTTACAAGCTGTATCAAAATAACATTAAACTGATCTTCTTTTTGTCCCGAAGCCTCAATTGAAGCGCAAATGCGCTGAATATAACCATGATGGTCGGCTCCCCAAACATCTACGATGCGTTCAAAACCCCGGTCAAATTTATCTATGTGATAAGCAATATCTGAAGCAAAATATGTGGTAAGCCCATTATTTCTTATCACAACACGGTCTTTTTCATCTCCGTATTCAGATGTTTTAAACCAGAAGGCCCCGTCTTTTTCATAGATAATATTTTTGTTCTTAAAATCTTCTAAAACGGATTTAACTTTACCTGAATCAAAAAGGCTTTGTTCACTGTACCAGTTGTCAAATTTTACGCCAAAAAGCTCAAGGTCGTTTTTTATGTCTGCAAGTATATCGTCTGCGGCAAAACGCGCACAAAACATTACGGCTTTTTCTTCAGGTTCATCGAGCAGATCGATTTGATTTTCATTTTTAATTTTTTGGGCTATATCACGAATATAATCCCCCTGATAACAGTCACCGGGAAAATTAATTTTTTCTTCATGCAGCTCTTTGTATCTAAGATATACGGAACGGCCAAGAGTGCTGATCTGTCTTCCCGAATCGTTAATATAATACTCTCTCTGGACATCGTAGCCGCAAAAAGAAAGAATATTTGCGGTACTGTCTCCAACGGCAGCTCCTCTTCCGTGGCCTACATGCAGCGGTCCGGTTGGATTTGCACTTACAAACTCAACCTGGACTTTTCTGTTTTTTCCTATATCACAGGAGCCGAATTTTTCATCTTTTTCATAAATTGTACGCAAAACAGAATGCCATGCGCAAGGGTTTATAAAAAAGTTTATAAACCCCGGCCCTGCAATTTCTATTTTATCAATAACGCCTTCTGTATCTTCTATTTCGGCTGTAATGGCTTCGGCAATTTTTCTTGGAGGCATTTTCTGCAAAGAAGCCATAACCATTGCAAAGTTGGAAGAAAAATCACCGTGCGCAGACAGCTTGGGCTCTTCAATTCCAAAAGCCGGAAAGTCACTCGATGCCAGCTTTTGCTTATCAAAAGCTTTTTTTGCAGCAGAAAGTAAAATATCAGATAGTATATTTTTCATTTATTATATTTCATGCCCTTTTTAAATCAGGTTGTCCATAGAGCCAGTTTCAAAACGTCCCATTTAGGCCGATCTCTGCGTTGGGCTCAAATTTTGCACGCAGTGAAGCATAGCGCTATCCTCGAAATACTAAATGTATTCCTTTGGTTAAAATTTTCGCCTGCCTTGACCTTGACCAAGCTGAAACGTTTTGAAAGTGGCTCCATATATAACATATTTATATTATAATAATTTATTTAACATGACATTCGCTGCACATCAAAGGACCCGCTTTTTCCTGTTCATGACATCCTATGCAGCGCAAATGGTATTTGTTTACAAGAGGGATAGGATCTTTATCAATCTTATGGCATTCGGAACACTTCATATCTTCCGATGTTTCATTCTCAACTTTTACTTTGTCTTTATAAAAATGATGGCAGGTGCTGCAATCATCAATATTTGCATTTTCATTATGTTCATCATGGTTAAAAACCGCTTCAGGCCTCATTCTTTTCGTAAAAGCAGGATCCTGGACGTATCTGATATCTTCCTGAGAATATGCAGTTGCAAATAAAATAATAATTGATGAAACAATCACCGAACATAGTGCCCAAATCTTCTTTCTCATAAATAATACCTCGTTATATATCTGCAAAAAAACAGTTTTTGCAAAAAGGTCGATATAAATATTTTATTCCGGCTTTTCCATAGTTTCGTAAATAATATCGCCAAGAAATTTTATGTCCATATCAAGTTTATTATGATGGATTATATCTTCAAGCCCCCCATGACAGTTATGGCATGGAGCAATAATCGTTTGAGCACCCTTTGCCTTTACAGTAGCCAATTGCTCCGCCTTGATTTTATCTCCGTCTATTCGCGACATTTTATAAGGCGGGCCGCAGTTAATAACTCCGCCGCCTGCCCCACAGCAGTAGTTGTGCTCGCGGTTCGGATGCATTTCAATAAGCGTTTCACAGGTTGCATTTACGACAAAACGCCCCATCTCATGAAGGCCTCTTCCCCGCACCGTATTGCACGGATCATGAAATGTAACAGGTTTATCAAATTTTTTAGCTATTTTTATCTTACCGTCTCTTATGAGTTCATAGTAAAATTCTATAGCATGAACTACCGGAATAGGCGGCATTTTCCATGAAAGCGCTCTGTTACCTACATCATGAACCGAGCGGAAGGCATGACCGCATTCGCCCATTACGATTTTTTTAACTTTCAGTCTTGCAGCAGACTCGAAGTGTATTTTTTTCAGCCTTGCCATCATTTCAAAGTCGCCTGTAAACATGCACATATCGCTGTTATCCCATCCGGGAGTGGCAGGCATAGTCCAGTTCATACCGGCAACATGCATTATAACCGCCGCCTGATATATAAGCTGGGCGCGGAATTTGGGTTCAGGACCTATAACGGAATAGAAAATTTCAGCCCCCTCTTTTTCAAGCGGTATACGCAAATCGGGAATTTCAGCGCGGGCTTCATCTTCCTGCCACATTAGACTGTCTATCCACTCATCCTCTTTAACCCACATCTGGTTTGCTGTAGCAGAATGGCTGTGCGCGGTATCCTGAATGTACTGAGGAGTGATTCCAAGCTTGTGGCATATTCTTCTGACCGTCAAAAGCAGGTATGCTATATCAATCCCAAAAGGGCAATACATGACGCAACGACGGCAGAGGTTGCACTCGGTTGAAGCGATTTCAGATGCACGCTTCATAAAGTCTACATCGACCTTACCCTTTTTCTTTATAATTTCCAGGATGGTCTGCTTTACTTTGCCGGCCGGAGAATATTTCGGGTCATTATCATGGGAAAGGTAGAAATGGCAGGCCTCACTGCATAACCCGCAATGAGCACAGATATCAACATATGTCTTAAGCCTGGCACCTCCCTCGGCCTTTAATACATTATTTATAACCTTTTCGATTTTTTCAGGAGTTAATTTTGCCGCCCCACCGACAATTCCTGCATCGGTTATTTCAGCAGCAGCTTTTTTTGCAGATTCAGCCATTATATTGTCTCCTTGGAAGAGTCGTTGTATGGTTTTACCAGTCTTTTGCATGACGTATTGCTCCAAACTCCGAACCAATATACCCTCTTGAAACCGGAAAAAAAATCATGTGGCTTAAGCGGGTGAAAGGTATTGCAGCCAACAGAATTTCTCCTGACAGGATATGTATTATTCCCATAATCCGGAAACCTGTAAACTGGTGATAAGTCCAGAAGCCTGTAACAAAAGGAGCCGCAACCATAGCAAGTATAATATAATCGGAAGCAGTAGTTAAAAATTTTACCTCAGGCCGGACAATTCTTCTTATAAGAAAAAAGATACACGAGGCAATGACAATGATTGTCATAATATCAGCCGTTGTATCGGATATAAACCACCAGCTTACATTCCATGATTGTTTAATAAGAATTATATGAGCAAAAAGAAAAAGAGGAGCTATAACAATACAGATATGGAATGAAAATGCAACAATTGTAAATACAGGGTTTTTTCGCATGTTCTCGCTTCCAAATGGTGTTAACCAGTGGAAAATAGAACGAAGTGCATGATACGGGCTCATATAATTATATAAAAAAGGATCTTTTTCTTTGGCAAGTAAAGCCATCGAAACGAATCTGTAAATACATCCTGCCGCAAATATAATTAAAGAGACCCAGACCATTGGGCCGCTGACAAAATCATAAATGTCGTGCATATCTTACTTTCCTTTCAACCCGTAATATCGGCAACGGGCATAACACGTCTAAAATATTTATTTTCATTCTGCCCGGTTTCTATCGTCTTTATTAAAATCCTGTCCGAATCGGGACTAAAGACCGGATTCCAGACTGTTGCAAAATCTTCCGGAATAGGTTTACCATTGACAACAATTGTGTAACGGCCATTTTTTTCGACCTTTGCTGCAACATTTTTACCGTCAGGGCTGAAGACCGGTTGCCAGGCCATGTCGTACTCATCCCATTGATTTCCATCAACAGCAACCGTCCATTTATTATTTTCTTTACCAAGGCATGCAACTCTCTTTCCATCAGGGCTAAAAACGGCATCCGTAACCATTTCTCCAAAAGTCGTATCCCAGGTATTCCCGTCAACAGCAATTGTCCACCTGCCGAATTGAGGAGCAACAATTGCTGCAATTTTCTTCCCGTCATTGCTGTATACATGGTGCCAAAGCTGTTCAAACTTGCGGTCCCAAAAAATTTGTCCGTCTTTTGCCAAAAACCATTTTCCGGAAGATCGGACAGGAGCAGTGACAGAGCCATCATCAGGACAAAATTTCGGATCCCAAACAGATGCAAAGGTTTTTTCCCAGACAACTCCATCTATGGCAATCGTATAATCATAAAGAGTTGTTCTTACTCCTGCCGCAACCCGTTTACCGTCAGGGCTGAAAATAATATCCCAGACATTCACAAAGTTATTGTTCCAGACTATTTCATCAATTACAGCCGAATAACAACCCTCCTGAAATTTAACAATATCCGCTTCTTTGAACGCAACAGTCTGTACAGATGCAGCAGCTCTTTTGCCGTCATTACTTACTGCGAGACCGGTCATATTTAAAAAAACCTTTTCCCAGGGCACATCGTTTAATACAGCAAAATATTTTCCTTCTTTCTGTGCCATATAAACTATATTTTTACCATCATTGCTAAAATGCGTATCCCAGGCAAAGTCATATTTATCTTCCGCTGTTTCCCCGTCAACGGCAAGAGCCCACTCTCCGGTATCGGATATAAGAGCCGTCAGTCTGCCATCCGGAGAAAATTTCGGATACCAAACCCTGTCAAATGCATTTTCCCAGGCAACACCGTTTTCGCACATGGTAAAAACTTCATCATCGGGAAGTTTAACAACGGCGGCTATTTTTTCACCGTCTGAACTCACATAAGGTTCTTCCACCCATTGATATATTTTTTTCCAGTCTGAAATATCAGAAATTAATTTCTTGCCAATATCCCAGTCCCAACCGGATATGTTTATCATCATAACTTCTCCTTCTGCCACAATAGGTATTGTCAAAACTGATTTCCCCTCTCCTCCTGTGGGAGAGAGCCACCTTGCTTCGCACTTGTTATGGGTGACAGGAAGTATGCAAACTTATATTTAATGTTTATAATAATGCGGTTTTTCTAGCTCAAAAAAGCTTTTATGTAAAGCTCTTTCTATAATATATATATAAGCTAAATACAATATTGATTGAAAATAGCTTATTATGTTTATGAGTTGAAGCCTTCCCGTTTTTATATAGGATGTTTTTCACTTTATTTATAAAATCAAAAATTGGAAAAATTGACAGTGTTTAACCTGGCGTTTTATGCTTGACATGGAACCCGAAGCTGCCTTTGCATAAGCGCTAAGCAAATTAACCCTACAACGATATTTAGTTTAATTTAATATTGTACAATGCAACATAATCTGCTATACTTTCTGGAACAACCGCAAAAAGGAGGTAGCTTATGTTGCCGGAATGCAGGATTCAAGACGACCCATACCATATTCCAAA
>NZ_JBAMMY010000137.1:0-26380 GCF_051233685.1 Desulfobacterium sp. N47 | reverse complement strand
ACTTTGTTGTTTTGAAAGAGATTTTTTAACATTTATTTCCTCCTTTTGATAAGTTGAAGATATTCAGAATTTACAAATAAATTAGCTCATTATATGAATATTTGCAAGTACTTTTTCTTAATTCAACGGCATTGAGTTATCTATTATAGTTCAGGATATCTTCAAGCCAGCAATCTATACGCCTCTTATTGTATCCGGCCAGATTATTTTATGTAATTGAAGATGGAACCGAACCGTTAATTTATCTTTAAGCATCCATCGCGCCAGTTCCGATAATTCGAGTTTATTATAGATAGGGGAAAAAAGAATATTTTCCCGGAAAAAAGTTTTTGGGATCTGCTTTACGATATCTTTTGCAAACTCATAATCAACTCTGTTCCCGATTACAAATTTAATCTGGTCTTTTTGGTTAAGCCTGTTTATGTTAGCCAGATTGTTTTTTTCTGATTCTCCGCTTGTAGGACATTTGATATCAATTATTTTGATACATCGTTTATCAATATAGCTTATATCAAGGCTTCCGTTTGTTTCCAGCAAGACAGAAAATTTATTATCAAGAAGCTTTTCGATTAATACCGGTGTTTCCTCCTGTATTAATGGTTCTCCGCCGGTAATCTCAACCAAAGGGCAGCCAAATTCCGAGATTTTTTTTACAAGATGGTCTGTTTCTATTTCACTGCCTTCGTTGTATGCATATTTTGTATCACAATAGGCGCATCTTAAATTGCAGCCGGCAAGTCTTATAAAAGCGCAAGGCAACCCGCTGTATAAAGATTCACCCTGTATGCTGTAAAAGATTTCATTAATTAATAATGTCATATTTTCGGACCTCAGACGTTAAAGATTGTACGGACGTATATATTACAAAGACTATAAAAAGGGGTACACGAAATTTTATATTTAATCAAACAGCAAATAGATTATAGCGCTTAACACCTGAACCCTGGTTCTTTAAACAGCTGGCTAAAGATTGCGTAGAACTCACTTCGATTCTTGCAATGTATTTTTAAGTAGTGAAAATACTTATGTATGATTTTGAAAAAATGCTTGACATACAGGATCCTAAATTATAAAAAACCAACAGCTTAATATTAAGCTGTTTTGACAATGACTTATCAGGAGCAACTTTTTAAGGACATATGATGAATATATTTACAGGCAGATTTTTTGGTTTTTATTATTACTATAGCACCGGTCTGCCTGTGGTGCGTTGAGGTAACAACATACTAAACGCAAAAAGCCATGGGTGGATCCCGGAGCCCACGGCTTTTTTTGTTTTAGAGGCCGTGGAGGAGGTGTCTTCACGGCCTTTTTGCATCAAAACGGGAGAAGATTAAAATGACAATTATTGGAAAGCAAATCAGGATTGAGCGAATTATAAACCGAAATACAGGAAAAACTGTTATAGTTCCTATGGATCATGGTATTTCCATGGGACCTATTGAAGGCCTTAAGGATATGAAAAGCGCCGTCCAAATGGTTTCGGAAGGTGGCGCAAATGCCATTGTAGAACACAAAGGGCTTGTTGGAGCAGGCCACAGACGTAAAGGAAAGGATATAGGGCTGATTATTCATCTTTCAGCCTCAACAAGCCTTTCTCCTAATCCGAACGCAAAAACCCTTGTCTGTTCGGTTGAAGAAGCAATCAAACTTGGCGCCGATGCTGTTTCAATACATATCAATCTTGGAGATGACACGGAAAAGGATATGTTAAGAGATTTTGGAATCATTACCAATGAAGCAAAAATCTGGGGCTTGCCTCTTCTTGCAATGATTTATCCGAGAGGAGAAAAAATTAAAGACGAGTTTGATGTAAAATACATAAAGCATGCAGCCCGTGTCGGAAATGAAATGGGGGCTGATATAGTTAAGGTATCCTATACCGGTTCGGTCGAATCCTTTAAAGAAGTTGTAGAAGGATGTTCAATTCCTGTTGTGATTGCAGGCGGCCCAAAAATGAATTCGGACAGGGATATTCTTGAAATGGTTAAGGGAGCCATAGAAGCAGGTGGGGCAGGTGCTTCAATCGGACGTAATGTGTTCCAGCATAAGAATCCGGCAAAGATGGTTCAGGCCATATCATCTGTAGTTCATGACAATATGAGCGTTGAGGATGCACTTAAACTTCTTGAATAGTCATTTAATATAATATAATGGATTGAAAAATGCGAAAAATTTGGGTAAAAGCAGATCCTTGGAATAAGGATATTATTACTACAGCACTTGAAGGCGGCGCCGACGGAGTTCTCATTCCGAAGGGATATTCGGAAAAAGTAAAAGAACTTGGTAAAATTCAGACTATTTCCGAAGATGGGGATTTAAAGACAGGAAAAGATGTCATCTTTTATACCATAAAAAGTGGTGAAGATGAAGATGAAATAGTGAAACTGAGTTTAAATAAGAAAGTGATTCTGGAATGTACGGACTGGACAGTCATTCCCCTTGAAAACCTTATAGCAAAAGGAGCCGATGTTATCGCTCAGGTTCAAAATTATCAGCAAGCTTCTACAGTGTGCGGGATTCTTGAAAAGGGTGTAAAACATATACTGATTGATTCTTCCGATATGGCTGAGTTAAAAAAAACATTGTCTCTGCTTAATTCGGAAACGGATAAGGTTTCTTTGGAACATGCTGAAATTGACGAAGTTATACCTGCAGGAATGGGAGACAGGGTATGTGTTGATACATGCACCTCAATGATTCCCGGACAGGGTATGCTTGTTGGAAACAGCAGCAGCGCTCTTTTTCTTGTTCATGCGGAAACGGTTGAAAATCCTTATGTGTCTCCGCGACCATTTAGAGTTAATGCCGGAGCAGTCCATGCCTACACAAGAGTGCCGGGTGGCAAAACAAAGTATCTTTCCGAGCTTTGCGCCGGAGATCAGATTTATATTGCAGATTATAAAGGCAATATAACGGCGGGAATAATAGGAAGGATAAAAATTGAAAAAAGACCGTTATTGATAATTAAGGCATTAGCGGCGGGTAAAAAAATTACAACAATTCTTCAAAACGCCGAAACTATAAGATTGACCAGTCCGGATGGAAAACCAATGTCTGTCGTCAATCTGAAAAAAGGCGATAAGGTTCTTGTTGCAATAGAAGAAAGCGGAAGGCATTTTGGTTATAAAATAGAAGAAACAATACTTGAACAATAAGTTTAAACCTAAAAACCCTGATAATAATTTTGATAATAATTTTGATAATAAACTTATTAATGATTTATCAACAAGCCTGTTTTACTAAATAAAATTATGAAAAAAACAAATAAAGAAAGTTCCGGATCAGATACTGCCATAGATGATTTAAGAAACGGTATCGATAATATTGATGAAAAAATTCTGGGTCTGATAAATGAAAGGCTTCTTCTTGCCAAGGAAATAGGCAGAATGAAGGCTAAAAAAGGCAAGAAGGTTCTTGATATTGCTAGGCAAAAAGCTATTATCAATAAACTGACGTCTCTTAACAAAGGACTTCTCGGCAAACAGGCGCTTTGTCATATATTCTCAGAGATAATAGCTGCATCGCGGGAAATCCAAAACCATCATTCGGTTGCATATCTTGGCCCGGAAGCCACTTTTTCCCATATCGCATCAATGAGTTATTTCGGGCGTTCCGTTAATTATATGCCGCAGTCAACTATCGGGGACATCTTCCGTGAGGTAGGGAAAGGAGCATGTCTTTACGGAGTTGTTCCGGTTGAAAACTCTATAGAAGGTTCGGTAAATTACACCCTTGACTTGTTTTTTGAATCTGATCTTAAAATTTGTGCGGAATTATACCACCCTATATCACACGACCTTTTGTCAAAAAGTGATTCCATCAGTAAAATTAAAGTAATATATTCGCATCCGCAGGTATTTCCCCAGTGCAGAAGCTGGATTCAGGAAAATCTTCCCAAAGCGGCTCTTGTAGAATGCAACAGTACTTCCAATGCAGCCCGCAGAGCTTCTGAAGAACCTGAATCAGCGGCCATTGCAAGCAGCATGGCGGCACATATCTATAATCTTCAGGTCATTGCATCAAAAATTGAAGATACATCAAAAAATACCACACGGTTTCTTGTTATAGGAAAAGATGAAACAAAAAGAACAGGGGTAGACAAAACTTCCATTATGTTTGTAACACCTAATGTTCCCGGGGCGTTATACAAGATATTGCAGCCTATAGCTGAATCAGGCATAAATATGGTCAAGCTGGAGTCAAGACCAACAAAACATGAAAACTGGAGCTATTTTTTCTTTGTCGATATTGAAGGACATATAGAAGACACTGTTGTTGCTTTAACAATAAAGAAAATGAATAAAATTTGTCTTTACCTCAAATGCCTTGGATCTTATCCTATGGCAAAAGACATATAATAGTGAATATATTAACCATGACAGAAACACTTCCGGCAATTATTGATAAATGTGAAATTGAAGTTCCAGGTTCAAAAAGCTATACACACAGGCTTTTGATTGCCTCGGCATTGTCTGACGGCAAATGCAGTCTTACAAACTGTCTTAAAAGTGAAGATACTCTTCTTACACTTGAAGCCTTACGGCTGATGGGTGTTAAGATTGAAAATCTGGAAAAAGAAGTAATAGTTTATGGCTCCAAAGGATTGCTTAAGGCATATGATAAACCGGTTTATCTTGCCAATTCCGGAACATCAATGCGCCTGTTGACTGGAGTAGCCGCTCTTGGCGACGGTGACTACACTCTTACCGGAACGGAGCGCATGTCACAGCGTCCCATTCAGGATTTGCTGGACGGCTTGAACAGCCTGGGAGTTGAAGCCCGTTCGGTAAACAACAACGGCTGCCCGCCTGTTGTAATCAAAGGCGGAAAAATCAAAGGCGGATATATTGAACTGAAATGTAATATCAGCAGTCAGTTTTTATCTTCTGTTCTTTTAATTTCTCCCTATACAGAAAAAGGCATAAAGATAAAAGTCGTGGAAGGCCCTGTATCAAAGCCTTACATAGATATGACAATTGATATTATGGCAAAACTGGGAGTAAATGTATCCCGGGACGGCTATACCGGCTTTTCCGTTGATGGACAACAAAATTATAAAGCCGGTTCATTTTCCGTTGAACCGGATTGTTCGCAGGCAGGTTATTTCTGGGCTGCCGCAGCCATCACAGGATCTGAAATCAAGGTTAAAGGTATTACAAAAGATTCACGTCAGGGCGATCTTAAGCTAACCGGGCTGTTTGAAAAGATGGGATGCAAGGTTTATTTTGAAAGCGATGGAATCATAGTTAAAGGCGGGCCGCTTGTCGGGATTGAAACAGATATGTCCGATATGCCCGATATGGTCCCAACCCTTGCTGTAGTGGCAGCTTTTGCAAGAGGAACAACGGTTATAAAAAATGTCGAACATTTAAAAGCAAAAGAAAGCGATCGTCTGTCAGCTGTTATAAATGAACTTTCAAAAACAGGAATTGAAGCAAAATCCGTAGGATCGGATCTTGTAATCAAAGGGGGAATTCCAAAAGGAGCCCGAATTGACACATACAATGATCATCGGATAGCTATGAGTTTTGCAGTTGTAGGTCTTAAAACTCCGGGAATAATTATAGAAGATAAAAAATGCGTTGAAAAATCTTTTCCGAATTTCTGGGATGTTTTTGCTAATCTTGTAATATCTAAGTAAGGAAAAAACAATAAAATGTCCGGAAACTCTTTTGGAACATTATTTAGAATAACAACCTGGGGAGAATCGCATGGTTTGGGAATCGGTGTTGTTATAGACGGTTGTCCTCCCCGGATACCGCTTGATGAAAATGTTATTCAGGCTATGCTGGACAGAAGAAAACCGGGAAGCTCCATTGCCAGTACTTCAAGAAAAGAGCCTGATGAAGCAATCATAATGTCCGGGGTGTTTAACGGAGTTACAACAGGAACTCCTGTAATGATTATGATTAAAAACAAGGATCAGCATTCGGATGCTTATAAGAAATATGCGGATATATTCAGGCCCGGACATGGAGATATATCTTATCAGGCCAAATACGGAATAAGGGACTGGAGGGGCGGAGGAAGAGCTTCGGCAAGAGAAACGGTTGCAAGAGTTGCGGCAGGCGCTGTTGCCAAGGCTTTGCTTGAAAAAGAAAATATCAATATATGCGCTTATACTATTGAGCTGGGCGGAATCAAGGCAGTTGAGCGCAATCTTGATATTATATCCCAAAATATGTTTTTTTGCCCTGATAGTAATGCTGCTGTCGAAATGGAACAAAGAGTTAAACAAGTTAAAAGCAAAGGCGATTCTCTTGGCGGAATTGTTGAGATTGTGGCAAAAGGAGTTCCGGCAGGACTAGGAGAGCCGGTTTTTGATAAACTTGACGCAGACCTTGCAAAAGCTTTGATGAGTATCGGTGCTGTGAAAGGGTTTGAAATCGGGGCAGGTTTTAAAGCCGCAACTCTGCTTGGTTCAACAAACAATGATCCTATAACACCGGATGGTTTTTCAACAAATAATGCAGGCGGGATTCTTGCCGGAATATCCAACGGAGATGATATCATTATGCGGGTTGCAGTAAAGCCTATCCCTTCTATTTCCATCGAACAAAATACTATTGATCTGTCAAAAAATGAAAGAATCATATCTATTCTGGGGCGTCATGATATTTCAGCCATACCGCGTATAAACGTTGTTTGCGAGTCAATGGCGTGCCTTGTTCTGGCCGATCATTTGTTGAGACAGAGAGCTATCCGATGAATAAAATAATATCTATCGGAATAATCGGCGGGACAGGAAGTATGGGAAGGTGGTTTAAAGATTTTTTTTCTGCTGCAGGCCACAATGTTCTGATTTCAGGAAGAACCACCGATATTACCTATGCTGATGTGGCAAAAGAGTGCGATGTGGTTATTTTAAGCGTTCCTATAGACGCCGCAATTTCAATTGCAAAAGATATCGGCCCGCTTATGCACAAAGAACAGCTTCTGATGGACATGTGCTCTTTAAAAGAAGAAATAGTAAAGAGCATGACGGATAACACAAAAGCTGAAGTGCTCGGCACGCATCCCTTGTTTGGGCCTTTTACAGATTCCATAAAAGGCCAGAATGTAATATTGTGCCCGGGAAGGGGAGAGCGCTGGCTTAAATGGATAGAAAATGAATGCAGTTTGCGAGGTGCTGTTGTATGTGTAATGGACCCTTTAACGCATGACCGGCATATGGCAGTAGTACAGGGGCTTACACATTTTACCACCATTTGCATGGCAAGAACGCTTCAAAAAATGAATATGGATGCCTGTAATGTGCTTTCGTGTTCAACGCCTGTGTTCAAGATAAACTACAATCTGATAGGCCGTCTTTTTGCACAGGATATTGATCTTTATAAGAGCCTTATAAATAAGAACAAAAACTTTAAAGATGTTCTTGAAATATTTATATCTGCAATGGATGAAGGAAAAGACGCTTTATTATCAGGCCAGGATGAAAGCGGAACCATGTTTATGGAAAATATCCGTGAATTTTTCAAAGATACCTGCAAAGACGCTCTTAAAGAAAGCAATAAGATAATAAGCGCTCTTTATTCCTGATATTTTACAAGTTCGTCGTTTTATTGCAAAGCCTTTATTTCTCGATCAGGGATTCTCCCGTCATTAAAGCAGGTTTTTCGATTTCCATGATTTCGAGTATGGTAGGTGCTATATCACCAAGTACGCCATTTCTTAATTTAACCTTCTTTCTGGAATCATCAACCAGGATAAGAGGAACCGGATTTAAAGTGTGGGATGTTTGAACATGTTTGTGTTCATCAAGCATGGTTTCAGCATTGCCATGATCTGCTGTAATAAGCAGCACACCATTTTGTTTTTTAACTGCAGAGGCTATCTGGCTTACGCATGAATCAATAGTTTCACATGCAAAAATTGCAGCTTCAATCACTCCCGTATGTCCTACCATATCCATATTTGCAAAATTAAGTGCAATAAAATCATAGTGTGTTGATTGCAGGCGGGATAGTAATTCAGCAGTCACGAGTCTTGCGCTCATTTCAGGCTTTTTGTCGTAGGTCGGCACTTCCCGGGGAGAAGGAATCAGGCAACGTTCTTCCAGCGGAAACGGATTTTCTTCTCCTCCGTTTAAGAAATAGGTAACATGGGCATATTTTTCCGTTTCGGCTATTCTTAGCTGTTTTAACCCTTTTTTGCTTATTACTTCACCAAGAATATCTGTAAGGTGAACAGGAGGAAAAGCAAGAGGCAGAGTAAATTTTTCATCATATTGGGTCATGCACACAAATCCGGTTAATTTAGGGAAAAAGCTTCTGCTAAAAAAAGTAAAATCCGGATCGGTTAATGCCCGTGTTATTTCTCTTGCCCTGTCAGACCTGAAGTTGAAAAAAACTACAGCGTCATTGTCTTTTATTATCCCTTCAGGATTTTCATCCTTATCGGTAATTATAATGGGCTTTACAAATTCGTCCGTCTCATTTTTTAAATAAGCTTTTTTTATTGCATCTACCGGATTTTTTTCTTTTGTTCCTTCACCGTTTGTATAAAGCCGGTAGGCTTTTTCTACTCTGTTCCATCTGTTATCGCGATCCATTGCAAAATAACGTCCGCAGACTGAAGCAACTTTTCCAACGCCCTTTTCATCAATATAATCTTGTAGCTGCTGCATATATTTTATGCCGCTATCCGGAGCAGTATCTCTTCCGTCAAGTATTGCATGAATATAAATATTCTTAAGGCCGCTTGCTTTAGCCATGTCAAGTAACGCAAAAAGATGATTTATCTGGCTGTGTACTCCTCCGTCTGAAAGAAGGCCGATAAAATGCAGGGCTGCTTTATTTTCTTCAGCATTTTTCATGATTCGGCAAAGAGCTTCATTTTTAAGCAGGCTTTTATCTCTTATAGCCTTGTCAATTCTAAGCAAATCCTGGTAAACAACCCTGCCTGCACCAATATTAAGATGCCCCACTTCGGAGTTTCCCATGATACCTTCGGGAAGGCCTACAGCCTCGCCTGAACATTTTAAACTGGTGGAAGGGTATTCTTTTTTGATTGAATCAAGAAAAGGTGTATTTGCAAGAGCTATTGCATTTCCTTCTTTTGTATTGCTGATTCCCCATCCGTCAAGGATTATGAGCATACAAAAGTTTGGTCTGTTCTGCATAAATTTAAAAACTCCTTATTAGCGGCTTTCTAAAAACCCCATCTGCCGTATCATTTCATCTTTAGTCTTCAACAGTTCCGGGTTTACTAAGTGGATTTTTTTCAGGACTATCAATGTTTATTCGTTTTGCATCAGACCACAGGCCCTCAAGATCATAAAACATTCTGACGGTATCATAAAAAACGTGAATTATAATATCTCCGTAGTCGAGCAAAACCCACTGTCCTTCGTTTTTTCCCTCAACGCTCAAGATTTTCTTCCCCGCTTTTTTCAGGTATCGCTCAATGGAATCAGCTATCGCGGTAACCTGGCGATTTGACATTCCGGTGCATATGATAAATGCATCTGCAAGGGAAGTGAGCCCCCGCAAGTCAAGAAGTACTATATCTTCGGCCTTTTTACCCAGGACAGCTTTTATGTAAAGATCGAATAAGGCAGTAATTTCTTCTTCTCCCTTTAGGCTCTCTTTTTCAGTCATATATATAATCCCTTGTTTTTAATAAAAAGTTCAACTTCTTGTGGCATCAGAAAACTAACCGGTTCTTTCTTTTCAATAAGCATCCGGATATTAGTGGAAGAAATATCTATCGGAGTTACATCAAGTATATATACCGGTTGATAAATTTTATGGATATAGCCCGAATCCTCATTTGAAAATATGTATCCGTCAGATATCTTTGTTTTAAGATAATCGGAAATCACTGCAAATTTATCTTTAATACCGCCATACTTAAAGCCGGGCCTTGTCATTACTATAAATGGGATAACACGGAAAAGCTCTTTGAAGGATTTCCATGTATCTATTTCAAGAAAAGCGTCAAGACCTAATATGAGGAAAAAAATAACAGGTTCGGTTTGATTTGATTGAAAATGTTTAACCGTATCTATCGTATAGGAAGGGCCCTGTCTATTGAGTTCAACATCGGATAAAAAAAATTCAGGATAGCCTTTTATGGCTATTTGTGTCATTTCAAGACGATCATTGGCATCAGCAATGCCTGATGGAATTTTATGCGGGGGAAGAGCAGATGGGATAAAGCAGACTTTATCCAGCATAAATCTGGTCCGCACCTCGGCTGCGGATCTTAAATGCCCGAAATGAATCGGATTGAATGTGCCTCCGAACAGTCCTATACGTTTCAAATTTTTCTCACAGAGTTTATAATTATATTATTCTCTTACCTGCCCGTTTCCTAAAGCTATAAATTTTGTTGTTGTAAGCTCTTCCAGTCCCATTGGTCCGAATGCATGCAGCTTGGAAGTACTGATCCCTATTTCAGCACCCAATCCCAGCTGTCCGCCGTCATTAAATCTGGTTGATGCATTCACAAGCACCACCGAAGAACTAACCTCGCGTGTAAAACGCCGCGCTCTGCTGTAGTCACTGGTAACGATTGATTCGGTATGATCGGACCCGTATTTTTCTATATGTCTGATTGCCTCATCCATATCATCGACAACTTTAACGGCAATAATGAGATCCAGATATTCAGCCGGCCAGTCTTCTTCACTTGCTTTTTTTGCCATCGGAAGAATTTTACATGTTTTGCTGCATCCCCTTATCTCAACACCGGCAGCAGTAAAATCTTTTGCCATTTCGGGAAGAAAATTCTTTGCCGTTTTCTTGTTTACAAGCATGGTTTCCATAGCATTGCAAACACCCGGACGCTGAACTTTTGAATTAAAACAAATCCTTCGGGCCATATCAATATCAGCACTTTCATCCACATAAACATGGCACACACCCTTATAATGCTTTAAAACGGGTATCTTTGAATTCGCTACAACAAAACGGATCAGTTCTTCCCCCCCTCTTGGAATAATAAGATCAATATATTCTTCCTGGCTTAAAAGGGCGTTTACAGCGATTCTTTCCTTTACCGGAACAACCTGGACCGCTTCTTCCGGTATGCCGGACTCGGGTAGAACTTTTTTTATTATTCCGGCAAGTGCCTGGTTTGAATAAAAAGCATCCGATCCGCCGCGTAATATTACTGCATTTCCGGCTTTAAGGCATAGTCCTGCCGCATCAATAGTTACATTGGGTCTTGACTCGTAAATTATTCCTATAACTCCAAGCGGTATTCGCATACGGGAAACTTCAATACCGTTTGGCCGTATCCATGTTTTGACTATAGAGCCAACCGGGTCATCAAGTGCCGATACTTCTTTAAGACCGTCAGCCATTGATCTTATTGTTGCATCCTTTATAGTAAGCCGGTCTATAAATGCTGAGGAGAGTCCGGCTTCTTTGGCCTGAGAAAGATCTTTTTTGTTTTCTTTTTTTATGTAAGCTTCATTTTTTACCAGTTCTTCGGCGATTTTTAAAAGCACCTCATTTTTTTTGGATGTGGAGCATCTTGCGAGAGCTCTCGAGGCGGTTCTTGCCGATTTTGCCATTTGTTCTATAATTTTATCAACAGACATATGTTTTCCTCTTATCCTTGTTGATAGAGCCAGTCTCAAAACGTCCCATTTAGGCCGATCTCTGCGTTGGGCTCAAATTTTGCACGCAGTGAAGCATAGCGCTATCCTCGAAATACTAAATGTATTCCTGTGGTTAAAATTTTCGCCCGCCTTGACCTTGACCAAACTGAAACATTTTGAAAGTGGCTCGATAGTTTGAATTTTATTTCATCTGAGTGCTTTATCTGCATTCAGCGGTCAGTGCCAGATTGTCTCTGTGTATTATCTCATCATAAGGTTTGTGCCCAAGCTTTTCCTTTATACGGCTGGTTTTGAGCCCCATAATTTTTATGATGTCAGCTGAGCTGTAATTTACAAGCCCCATTCCAATAACTTCATTATTTGAATTGCAGAATTCAACCGGAGCCCCTTCCTTAAATTCGCCCTCTACTCCTATAACTCCTCCGGGAAGAAGGCTTTTGCCTTCATTTATTATTGCAGACACTGCTCCGTCATCGATAATAACTGCCCCCTGGGGTTTCAGTGAATACCCTATCCAGCATTTCTTTCTTGAAAGTCTTCCTTTTTTGGGGACAAAAAAAGTGCCATGCTTTTCACCAGCAAAAAGCCGTGTAAGTATATCAGGTTTTTCGCCTTTTGCTATAATCATTGGTATTCCTGCTGCTGTAACCTTTTTTGCAGCCATGATTTTAGTTAACATGCCGCCGGTTCCTAACGGACCGGCAATGCCACCTGCTAATTTTTCTAAATTCTTGCTAATGCTTTCAACAGTTGGAATAAGCGATGCTTCCGGATTGTTTCGGGGGTCTTTATCATAAAGTCCCTCAATATCTGTAAGAGTTATCAGAATGTCAGCATCCAAAAGAAGTGCAATCATAGCGGCAAGATTGTCGTTGTCACCAAATTTTATCTCTTCAATAGCAACGGTATCGTTTTCATTTATTACGGGAACAACCTTCCATGATAAAAGAGTATAAATTGTATTGCGCGCATTCAGATAACGTTTTCTATTCGATAGATCATCGCTTGTAAGAAGGATCTGAGCCACTTTTTTATCAAACCGCTCAAAGGCTTTTTCATATTCCATGATAAGCCCGGCCTGTCCGACTGCTGCCACAGCCTGCCTTTTTGGTATTTCATCCGGCCTTTTAGAAAGGCCGATTTTTTTTATTCCGGAAGCCATAGCTCCTGAAGAAACAAGAATTACTTCAATTTTTTTGTCCATCAGCATGCTTATTTGCCTGCTGATTGAACCGATGACGTTTAAATTCAGACCATTATCCTGAGTTAGTACATTACTTCCTATCTTAATAACAACCCTTTTTGAAGAAGCTATCATCAATTTTTCATCAGCTTTCATATAACTAATATTTTTGTAATAACAGCAGAATGTTTTGTTTGAGTTTTTTGATGCCATTACCGGTTGCAGCAGATATGGTTATTACCTTGGTATTTTTCGCTGCTTTAATAAAAATATCAGCAGACTCTTTCGCATCTGTAATATCAATCTTGTTTAAAACCACTAACTGGGGTTTTTCAGCAAGATTTTTGCTATACAAGGCAAGTTCTTTATTTATAATATCATATCCGGAAAGTGGGGAGTCTGTATTTATGGATGAGGCGTCAATCAGATGAATAAGAATGCGTGTGCGTTCAACATGTTTTAGAAATTTAATTCCAAGCCCCGTTCCTGTGTGGGCACCTTCTATAAGACCGGGAATATCAGCCATCACAAATTGGTCTTCCTTTCCTACCTCGACAACGCCAAGAACCGGCGTAAGTGTTGTAAAGGGGTAGTCGGCTATTTTGGGATGTGCTGAAGACATAACGCTGATAAGCGTTGATTTGCCTGCATTGGGAAGACCTATAATACCAACATCTGCGATCAGTTTGAGTTCAAGTTTAATTTTTAGGGTTTGGCCTTCTTCTCCAGGTTGAGCAAAGCGGGGAGTCCTATGGGTTGAAGTAGCAAACTTTTTATTACCCTGCCCGCCTCTGCCTCCGACTGCAATTGTAAAAGACTGGTCAGGCTCAACCAAATCTTTTATTATCAGTCCTGTGTCTGTATCGGTCATTGTGGTACCGGGAGGAATTTCAACAATAAGGTCTTCCCCTTTTTTACCGGATTTTTGGTTTCCCTCTCCATGCCAGCCGTTTTCGGCCTTAAGAAGTTTTTTATACTTAAAATCATAAAGTGTGTGTTTTTGAGATATTGTCTTAAAAACAACATCTCCACCCTTTCCGCCGTCTCCACCGTCCGGACCACCACGCGGAATAAACTTTTCCCTCCGGAAGCTTACACAACCTTTTCCACCGTTTCCGGACTGGATTGTAATAATCGCTTCATCAATAAATTTCACTCTGTATATACACTGGCTTTTTTGCGTGACTTGCCGAATTCTTCATATTTAAGAATCCCGTCTATCTTGGCAAATAATGTATAATCCTTTCCCATGCCGACATTGTTGCCAGGATAGATCTTTGTTCCCAACTGGCGGATTATAATACTGCCGGCCTTAATTTTTTCGCCGCCGTAACATTTAACCCCGCGCCTTTGACCATTACTGTCGCGGCCATTTCTTGAGCTGCCGCCTGCTTTTTTGTGTGCCATTTCATAAACTCCTGTAAAAACATACTATATATAATATCTTTGTAAAAAGTTTTACTTTTTACCGCATTATAAAAATTATAGTGTTATACTCTCGATTCTAACAGCTGTATAAGGTTGACGATGCCCCTGTTTGCGGCGATATCCCTTGCGTCTCTTGAATTTGAAAACAAGGATTTTCTTTGCCTTATCCTGTTCTACAATCTTTCCGACAACAGCAACATTTTCAACAAAAGGTTGTCCTATCTTAACCGTTTCTCCATCCGAAAACATCAAAACCTTATCAAATGAAATTGTTGAACCAATATCACCTGAGATTTTTTCCAGTCTGAAGGTTTCACCTACCTCAACTCTATATTGCTTTCCGCCCGAATTAACAATAGCGTACATTTTATCCTCCCGAAAAATCAAATTACCTTATTTTGAAAAATGCTAATAATATTCTACTTAAATATTTTGTCAATATAAATATGCCCTTATAATGTTTGTTTATGCTATGATAGAATTTAATACCAAATTGCCTTATCATCGGATTTAACTATATGGTTTTCAATAATTTATCAATAAAAGTTTTACTGTGCAATCCGGAAATATTATTAAACAGGAAAATGTTTAATTTTTTTAGCCAAAATATCTTGTTATCTTTATTGTTTTGCGGTTTTTAAACCGGGTATAAACATTGATTTTTATAAATTATATGGTAAATATATAAAAATTATGAAAGCCGGGTTATGTGTCTGAATATCTTTAAATATATGATATAAGGGTGTGATTTATGTCTAAAAAACAAATTGAGCTTGATTTTAAAACATTTATTCTTGAGGCCGAGCTGTATGATACCGCAATTGCAAAAAAGTTTGCACAAAATCTGCCGTACACCGTGAATCTTATGCAATGGGGAAAAGAGCTTTATGGGTCCATAGGCATAAATCTTGGTGAAGAAAATCCGGTTCCCGAAATTCCTCCCGGAGGAATTGCTTATACCAGCAACGGAAATTATTTATGCATTTTTTTCGGCCAGACACCTGCATGGTCGGTAGAACATATTGGCAATATAATCGGCGATCAATGGGTGCGCCTTAATCAGAGTAAATCAATTTCTTCTGTGATTGTAAGGGTAAAATAATAAACGGTAGTTTAAATCAAAAAAAGGAATAAACCGGTAAATTGGAACAAATAGAAACGGAAGTAAAATATTATATTACCGATATAAACGCGTTACGTGATAAGCTTGTTTCGCTTGGAGCGCATCCCGGCAAAAATCTTTTCGAAATTAATATTAGATTTGATGATAAAAATAAATCGCTGTTTAATAATAAATCCCTGCTCAGGCTCCGTAAAGATGAAAAATCCACTATGACATTCAAAGCACAGCCTGAAAAAAAAGACAGCCGGTTTAAAACTTTAAAAGAGTACGAAGTTGAAGTAAGTGATTTTTCTACCACCTGTCAGATACTGGAACTTCTTGGTTTTGAAAAACAGCAGATATATGAGAAATGGCGGGAAACGCTTACACTCGAAAATACAAACTTTTGCATCGATAAAATGCCATATGGCAACTTTCTTGAAATCGAAGGGAGCAGTGAAGAAATAATCAAATTCACAACTCTGCTGGGACTTGAATGGAAAAACAGAATACTTCTTAATTATCTTGAGATATTTGAAATATTAAAAAAATCTCTCAACCTTACTTTCTCCGATGTAACCTTTTATAATTTTAACAATATCAAGCTTGATTTTTCACGATTTCTCCCGGCTGTTACATCCGGTGATTTATAATTATTATCTTAAGAGGTAATTTCGAAAGTCTCGAATTGAGCCAATTATTTTTATAAAAAGCGGCCTAAATACTAAATAACATATTGATTTAATAAATAGAATGCTCTATTATCTTCTTAAATTAGCCAATCTGAGACCGGTATATTTGCCTTGCTGTACCGGATTTCTCACTGAAAAGCTCTAAAACCTTATCTGTATTCTGCCAATCGCGGTTTACCTTTGCCATCAAAACGCTATGACCGCAGTATGGATGATTGTCCAGCGTCTTTAAATCAGTAACAAGTCCGGCTCTTAGCGGATTGAGATGGATGTACCGCACCAGTTCCAACAAGTAGGCATCCTCCTGGCATAAAATAGATTTGTAGCGGTTCTGAAACAGATTGGTTTCGCTAATCTAAAATTGACCCCTTTTGGGCCTAAACGATAACCCAAAATTGACCCCCCAAAAAGCGAACTCTGATAATGAGATTGTCTGGACGGCAATCAAAAATTATTGGAGGAAAGGGTAACTTATGGGACGTAGTTAACTTACAAACTTATTCATTAATAAGCAAATATTTATTCGCCATTGTGAATATCTCTCTTCGTATTACTGCTTTGCCAACACTTTTAGCGATAAAATTAATCAGCGGGAAAGCGATATCAGAGTTACATCCTTAATCAAGTTTAAAAGTTAACTCCGTCCCCTAAGTAACTCCCTTATTGATAAAATAGAACCACCCAACCAAATCGTTCCACGCCGTTCTTAAAATTTAGTTACCTATAAAAATGCATATAAGGATTATCAATGGAATATTTTGCTTATAGATAAGTTATTTAATTTTAAAAGAGCGTACCTCACCAGATAAGTTGCGAAATTGACTTGACATTCGTGTCCGTTACCAGTAATATGATCGTATCATAAAAATATAATAAAAGGAGGGCGCTATCATGTTGTCGCTAACAATACCCGACTCAGTGTTGCATTCACTCAAGCTTCCCGAAAAAACACTCCCGAGCGACCTTATGAAGCTGTTGTCCGTGAAATTATATGAGAAAGGGGCTCTGGGCATCGGTAAGGCTTCCGAGCTGTGCGGCAAAAGCAGGATGGAATTTCAGCAGGTTTTGAAAGAAGAAGGGGTCTTTCTGAATTATGATGACGCCGAGCTTGAACGAGACTTCTCCAATATGGAGTCCTTCCTGTGATGGTAGTCAGTGACTCCTCTCCGCTCATTGCCCTTTCCTCAGTGGATCGTCTTGATCTTCTAAAACTTTTATTTGATACGGTCATCATTCCTGTCGTGGTGCACGATGAAGTCGTGGGCATTACATCGAAAAACCATGGAGAATTGCCATCTTTCATCCGCATTGAACCGGTTGCTACGGAGTTCCCGGTCCGCTTTTTGAAGTTGAACCTTCATACCGGTGAAAGCGAAGCGATCGCTCTTGCGCTGGAAAGGGGTATACAGGGCATTATTTTAGATGACAAACACGCCCGGGAAATCGCCACAGATCTTGGTCTAAAAGTCATTGGCACGCTGGGCTTGCTCATTTTGGCAAAACGCAAGGGCTTTCTACTCGAGGTGCGTCTCCTTATAACCCAGATTATCGAACGTGTGAATTTCCGTATAGCTCCTTCGGTGCTCAACCGCGCGCTTTCTCTTATCGACGAGCCTTCGCTGTAATCAGAAATTGAAATTTCAGGAGAATGGAACAAAACTTTTAATGATTCCAACAAACGGCTCGACACCGACTGGGCAAAAGCGTCCAGCAGGTCAGCCGCATGTTGAGCTCAACTAAAATTGGATATTAAAAATGTCAGACTCTCAATGGACCAAGCAAGGTGGGACGTTCAGTCACAAAAATGCGTGTAAAGAATTTGGCCTAACAGAAGATGAAATAATTGATGCAATGAAAGCGGGAAAATTACAATACCGTCAGAACTATGCTCATGGCAATCCGTATTTCAGAGTACTCAGAAAAGAAGTTGAGGCATTTGCCAAAGAGTTACATGGAAATAAAGCAGTAGAAGAACAAGAGATAAAGTTTAAGTTGAAGAAAATTAACAGAGAAATAAATAGCCTTAAGAGAAAACTTTCATGTTTAGAAAAGCAAAAAGTTGAATTACTTGAAATCCAAAAACATATAAAGGCATAACATATCAATGGAGCTGACCACAAAAGCCGAGCCGATTTTTGATTAATTCAAAGGGTTAGGGCGGCTTTTGTGGCAGCTCATTTCACCGTTGAGCCTGTCGAAAAAGCCAAAAAGTCGCCTTTTCTTGCTTGTAACTGGTTGAATTTACTATGTGTGATTTTCTGAAAAAGAGCAGAAATGGACTTTTTCGACAATCTCGTTAGACATCAAAAAAGAGGGTTGCCATACGCTTTGCATCGTTTATTTTGTTAATTTTAACAACGTATTCTGCGCATACTTCAAAAACAAATTTAAAATAAAAAGAAAATAATGATATTAGATAATAAAAATGAAAATCAAAAAGTTTACGAGTGGCTCCGGGAATACACCGAATCCGGTAAAATGGATATCGTTACCGGCTATTTCACAGTTGGAGCCCTCGCATACCTTTCCAGACAGATAAACAACAAGATTATCAATTTCAGAATGGTTCTTGGAGATATCGTTAATATTGATATGATACAAGACCGTACAATTGATTTGTTGAATGAGAACATCACAATAGAGGCAGCTTTAAAGCTCTCTGCTGTAGCAAAAGAAGCTGTGGAATTTCTAAAGCAGGAAAAAGTTGAGGCGAAAACACTTGAACCCAATTTTTGCCATGCCAAAGTTTACCTTTTCAATTCTGAAAAAGATGTCAGGCACAGATACTTTATTTCCGGAAGTTCTAACTTGACAGAAGCAGGCATAGGTTTAAAAAAAACAAACAATATCGAACTAAATATAGCTGAAACCGGCGATAACAATCAGTATAAGGAATTAACCAACTGGTTCGCTGGACTATGGAAAAGCAAAGAAGCCCATAAGAAAAAGACCATCATTTATGAAAAGGGGGGAGAACAGACCACACCTTTCAAAGAATATTTAATTGAGAAAATAGAACAGATATTTATCAAATACACCCCAAGACAGCTTTATTATAAGGTGCTGTTTGAACTCTTTGGCAATCAGCTTCTCTCAGAGCAGGACAATCCTGAATTTAACCGGCAGGTTGGCAGATTGGAAAATACAATCATATATAACACTTTGTATGATTTCCAACAAAAAGGGGTGCTAAGTTTAATAAAGATGCTTCAAAAATACGATGGAGCAATTCTCGCAGATGCTGTCGGCCTTGGAAAAACCTGGAGCGCTCTTGCTGTCATGAAATTTTTCCAGTTACAGGGGCGTGAAATTATTTTAATTTGCCCTAAAAAACTTCAATATAACTGGAACAGGTATTCCCGGCATCAAAATTCAAAATTTGAAAAAGACAACCTTGAATTTTTTATTCGTTTCCATACGGATTTAATTGATGAAAGAATGGATAAAGAAGCTTACAGGCGTCAAAGAGCAGATACCTTATTTATTAACGACAAACCAAAACTTTTTATCATTGATGAAAGTCATAATTTAAGAAACGGCAAATCAAACAGATATCAATTTTTTGTAGAGGAAATATTAAAGAAAAATGATGATGTTAAAGTCTTGATGCTGTCTGCTACACCGATAAATAATACTCTGCTTGATATCAGGAATCAGTTTAAGCTTATCAAACAAGGCAACCGGGATGGTTTTTCTGAATCTCATTCCATCAGAAATATTGACCATCTTTTTGGCAGGGCACAAAAAGCTTTTAAAAAATGGCGTGATGATGACAGTCCGAGAATAGCAGATTTTATCAAAATGCTGCCTGCAGATTTTTTCAAACTTACGGATTCACTTACCGTAGCCAGAACACGGCAAATGATTGAAAAACAAAAAACAGGACTGCATTTTCCAAAGAAACAAAAACCAAAGAATATATTTGTTACCCCAAAACAGATAGGAAACTTTGAAAGTTTTGAAGAACTTTTTGATCATTTCCCCCCTATGCTTTCAGGATACCAGCCATCATTTTATATTGAGCAGACAAAAGATGTGGATAAGCTGCATGATGAAAGACAAAGAGACCGTTTTCTTGTAAAAATGTTATATATTTTACTTGTTAAACGGCTTGAATCTTCATGGTTTTCGTTTTATTCCACTACTCAAAAAATACTAATTCATCATCAAAATGCATTGGATAAAATAAATATATATGTAGAAAAAAAACAGGATCAGATTTTTGCCGGTGAGATAGAACCGGATATTTTAGAAGATGATGAATTTGAAGATATTGCTGATGACCTGGTTGATAATTTGGCCCTTGGCAAAAAAAGAAAGATTCTTTTATCTGATATTGATAAAGCAGGCAATCTTGATAACTATAAAAAAGATCTTAAAAAAGATATTGAAGCACTCGAATCATTAATAAATAACCTCAATAAATTTGAAAAATCTATAAAGGATGAAGTTGCAGGTAATAAAAACCATAAAAGTAAGGACGACAAACTTCAATCGCTTATTAAAGAAATTAAAGAAAAAAGAGAATCCGGTAATAATAACGGCAACCAAAAAGTTGTGATTTTTACTGTTTACAAAGATACAGCATTTTATTTGTTTGATCAGCTTAAACAAAGAGGTTTTACTCAAATGGCTGTTGTCAGCGGTGATGTTTCTAAAACAGATGGCTCGCAGCATGAAACAAAATTGTTTGAACCAATCCTGGAAAGATTTGCTCCGTTTACTAAATTATTTAACGAAAAAGAGTGGAACTTTACCCCCAGTGAAGAAAATCTTCCTCAAGTGGAACAATACAGACAGTGGGTAGAATGGGCAGCAGAAAATGACAAGAAAGTTCATTCAAAAATAAAAGACCCCATAGATATCCTTATTGCCACCGATGTTTTAAGTGAAGGTCAGAATCTGCAGGATTGTGACATGGTTATTAATTATGACATACACTGGAATCCGGTCCGAATTATTCAAAGATTCGGTCGTATTGACCGGCTTGGCTCACCAAATAAAGAAATATTTGGAATAAATTACTGGCCTTCAGATAACATTAACAATTATTTAAATCTTAAAGGCAGAATTGAAGAACGAATGACAATGATGAAGCTCGCAGGCTCGGAGGTTAATCTTGAATTTTCAGACAGCTTTAAAGAAATGGCATCAGATGATGACTTTGAAGATAAACTGAACAAAAAAATGTTGATGCAGATGCAAACCTCATGGGATGAGATTGAAAAAAATGACGCGGGTCTTGGTTTTGATAATTTATCTCTTGAAGACTTTCGTCAAGACCTGCTTGAAGAACTTCAAAAAGATGAGAAGTATTACAAAAACATGCCCAAAGGTGTTTACACCGGTTTTAAAGCCAATAAATCTATCTGTTCGGAGACGGGAATTATAGCCTTGCTTGGATATCCTTCGAAGCCGCCAAAAGTATTAAACCATGAATATCAAATCTATGACCTGATCTATATCGATAAAAACGGAAAACAGGTGATGTTGAATCAAAAAGAGGTTCTCGATGTACTTTCCCAGCACAAAGGTGAATCACGATTTGTCCCGGAGAAAATCGAAAGAGGAGAAGAGCCGGCAATAAAAGAGCTTGTAACCTCAATGAAAAAGTGGCTTGATTCACAATCAGGTGAAGAGGAAATCCAGGATAATGGCTCCATTAAAAAACGGGCAGGAGCAGAAACCAAAGATATTCTCGCTAAATTGAAGGCGGGTGATAGCTATGCAGTGAAGCGGGTAAAGGAAAATACAAGCGTAAGTGATAAGTATAAATTACAAAATTTTGATCTGATTACATGGTTTTTGGTGAATTGTGAATTGTGAATTATGAATTGTGAATTGTGAATTGTGAATTGTGAATTATGAATGGTGAATTATGAATTGTGAATGTGGTAAAGATGAATTTAGATTGTTTTAAAGCACAAGAGAATTTTTATACAGGACTTAAAACCCTTTTTAATTCTTTGAATATCCCTGTTAATTATATTGATGAAAAGCCGCTGAAACCACAGGATATTTTATTAAAAACTTATAAGGATAAAAGCCCTGCATATCAGCTTATGAACGATGTCTATATTCTTGGCATGGTTGATGATAAGGCTTTTGAAGGTGCGAAAAGTGCAGATATTTCCGAGATAAAAAAACAGGAAAAAGATTATGACGGTATCCTTATTTTTGGTGTTACGCTTACCGAAAGAGAAAATGGCCTCCTGCCAACCCGTACACAACTTGCAGAAGTCACGAGAGCCTTTAACCGTGAGTTTTATTATACTCCCGTTGTCGTTATTTTCAGGTATGATAATTTCATCTCCCTTGCCAGTGCTGAACGGTTAAAATACAAACAGGAGTGGAGAGAAGGCGAAAAGGCAGGCAAGGTCTCAATCCTGCGTGATATTGAAATAGAAAACCCGCACACCGGTCATTTAAAGATACTTGAAGAGTTAAAAATTGCCCGTTCAGGTAAAAAAGGAATCAATTCTTTTGAAGGGCTTTATCAATACTGGCAGGAAGTATTCAGTGTTAACCTTCTCAATAAAAAATTCTATTCCGAACTTTCAAACTGGTATTTCTGGGCAATTAAGCATGTGAAATTTCCATCCGAATCTCAATATATTGATGATAAAAATCAGCAATATAAGGCTCAAAATGTTATTCGTATGCTTACCCGCCTGCTGTTTGTCTGGTTTATCAAAGAGAAGAAATTGATACCGGAAGAGTTATTTGATTTAGAAGCACTACAAAAAAACATTTTAAAAAAGATTTTACCCTTTAATGAGGAAGATAGTTTATTCAAAGAAGAGAACAGAGAAAGCATCTATTACAAAGCCATTTTGCAGAACCTCTTTTTTGCCACGCTTAACTGCCCTGTAAAACCGGACAGCGTTGACAGCAGAGAACGTGGTTTCAGGGGGGATGAAAGTTACGGAAAACACCGTGGTGTTGATTATCTGATGCGGCATAAAAAATATTTTAAAAACCCGGATGGCTTCCTTGAGATGGTCAACAACGTGGTTCCATTTTTAAACGGTGGTCTCTTTGAATGTCTGGATGATAAAGACAAGAAAATTTATATAGACGGTTTTTCCGATAATATGAGCAAAACAGATGGCGTAATCAACCTTCTTGTTGTTCCTGACTATCTTTTTTTCGGTCGGGAAGAAAAAGCCGATTTAAGCTCTGATTACGGCACAAAAAACAAAGGCACAAAAGAAGCGGCGGTGAAAGGCTTAATCAATATTTTAAAATCCTATAAATTTACCATTGCAGAAAACACTCCTATTGAAGAGGATGTTGCCCTTGATCCTGAACTATTGGGCAAGGTTTTTGAAAATCTCCTTGCAAGTTACAACCCTGAAACAAAAACAACCGCGAGAAAACAGACAGGCTCGTTCTATACACCGAGGGAAATAGTCAACTATATGGTTGATGAAAGTTTGATTGCTCATCTTAAAAATTCTGTTTCAAACTGGGATATGGAAGAAAAAGAGCTGGATGAACAATTGCACAAATTAGTCTCTTTTGAGCCGGTTAATCCCTTTGAGAATAATACCGAACTGTCACAGAAGATTATCCATTCCCTTGATAATTGCAAAATCCTTGACCCTGCCTGCGGCTCAGGCGCTTTTCCCATGGGCATTTTGCAGAAGATGGTGCATATCCTGCAAAAAGTTGACCCTGATAATGAGTATTGGCGGAAATTACAGTTGGAAAAGGCGCAAAAGGCGACCGAAGGGGTTTTTATAATAAAGGATAAAGAGGAGAGAAAACAGCTTCTTGATGAAATTAATGAGGCTTTTGATGAAACCATCAATAATCCCGATTATGCCCGTAAACTTTTTTTAATAGAAAACTGTATTTACGGTGTTGATATCCAGCCCATTGCCGCCCAGATTTCAAAACTGAGATTCTTCATATCCCTTGTTGTTGAGCAGAAGGTGAACAAAGACAAGGATAATTTTGGGATAAGACCACTCCCGAACCTTGAAACCAAGTTTGTTACGGCAAATACGCTTATCGGAATTGACAAGCCGGACGGCGAACTGTTTTACACCAAAGAGGTGCAGGAAAAAGAAGCAGAATTAAAAGCAATTCGGCATAAACTCTTTGGAGCCAAAGACAAACGAACCAAGGTTAAATACCGTAAAAAAGATGAAGAACTCAGAAATGAGATCGCAGACATTCTGAAAAAAGGCAATTTGCCGGTTGAGTCTGCGGAACAGCTTGCTAGCTGGGACCCTTATGACCAGAATGGTGTATCACCTTTTTTTGACCCTGAATGGATGTTTGATATTAAGAATGGGTTTGATGTGGTGATTGGGAATCCGCCATATATCAAAGAATACACAGACAAACGTGTATTTGATGGCCTAAGAAATACAGAGTGTTATCAAGGGAAGATGGACTTGTGGTATTTGTTTGGTTGTAAATCAATTGACCTTTTAAAAGAAAATGGAAACACAACGTTTATTGCAACAAATAATTGGGTCACAAATGAAGGAGCTTCAAAATTTAGAAACAAAGTATTGGAAAACACAATTATTAAGCAATTTTTGGATTTTAGGGATTTTATGATTTTTGAAAGTGCTTCGATTCAAACTATGGTTTATATATTAGAGAAAAATAAGAGTGAACAATATAAAATAGATTACCGAAGGATAAGCACAGAAAAATCTACTCAAGAAAATGCCAATGAATTACTTAAAAGGAAAGGAAACCACGATTATCACAATCTTGAGATAATACCGATTAACTTGCTTGATAAACGAATATCATTTGTTAATACTGATAATGAGCGAATTTTAAATGCCATAATGACAAGAAGTAACTTTACTCTTGATAAAACAAAAGAAGTTGCACAGGGCATAGTTGCGCCACAAGATTATCTAAACAAAAAAGGGGCATCAATTTTAAATAACCAAATACCAATTGGTTCAGGCATATTCAATTTATCAAATGAGGGAAAAAACAGTCTTAGTCTTACAGAAAAAGAAACCGAATTAATAAAACCTTTCTATTCAACAAATCAGTTAACAAGATACTTCGGCAACAGCAATAATGACACTTGGGTAATTTACACTGATTCAAGTTTCAAAAATCCTCTCACATTAAAACCATATCCAAATATAAAAAGGCATTTAGATAGGTTTTCTAATGTAATTACATCTGATAATAAGCCATATGGACTGCATCGTGCAAGAAATGAATATTTCTTTAAAGGAGAAAAAATAATATCATTAAGAAAGTGTCCACAACGCCCAACATTTACATTTACAGATTTTGACTGTTATGTTTCTCAAACATTTTTTGTAATTAAAACAAATCGAATTAATCAAAAATACCTCACAGCTCTTTTTAATTCCGAATTAATTGCATTTTGGTTGAGAAATAAAGGAAAAATGCAGGGAAAAGCATATCAGATTGACAAGGGCCCAATTTTAGAAATCCCAATTTATAAGCCTGAAAGCCAATTTCAATTATTATTTGCTAATATTGTAGATTGTATTTTGTTCACAAAAGAAACAAACCTTGAAATAGACTTAATAAATATTGAATCTATTATTGATGCTCTCGTCTTCGAACTCTACTTCCCCGATCATATGAAAGAACGAAAAATAGATGTCCTGCAATTTGTAGAAAAAGATATTGAAGAAGTTATGCAGGACAATGAGTTTGAAACCCTGAACGATACCCAGAAAGAACAGGTAATAACCGAACTTCATAACCGCTGGAGCGATCCAAACAGTGAAATTGTTAAACGGATGAGCAGCTTTTCTGAAAAATCGCCTGAAATATTAAAGCCGATTATTGAATTATGAATTGTGAATTATGAATTATGAGTTATGGATTGTGAGTTATGGATTGTGAATTGTGAATTGTGAAAAAATTTATAATTTATCATTCATAATTCACAATTATTAAAAGGTGAATATGAAAAAAACAAATATTATTAGAGATAAGAGTTTTGCTTTTGCATTACGGATTGTGAAACTCTATAAATACCTGATTGAAAAGAAGGAATTTATTCTCAGCAAACAATTATTACGAAGTGGAACTGCCATTGGAGCATTAGTTCGTGAGGCTGAACATGCCGAAAGCAAAGCAGATTTTATACATAAAATGGCAATTGCTCAAAAAGAGGCAAATGAAACAGATTACTGGATAGAATTATTATACCAATCTGATTTTTTAAACAAAGAATCATACAAGTCCATATGTACTGATATTCTTGAATTAAAGAAATTATTAACTTCAATAATTATTACTAAAGTTTCACTGTTTTTGAAGCCGTTCAAACATGGTTTTAAAATTTTGCGATATTTTTTCACAAAACATAAAAAGATGGCATGTAAAATGCGTTGCAATTTATATACCAAGTATTTCAAGCACTTACGTCAACTTTT
>NZ_JBAMMY010000021.1:0-9675 GCF_051233685.1 Desulfobacterium sp. N47 | reverse complement strand
AACATTATTGAACGCCTTAACAAAGAATTTAAACGCAGAACAAAACCGATGGAGATCGTAGCCGGGGAGAACGCCTGCTATACTCTCCTGGCATTTATCTGTCTTAAAATGGAGTTACACTGGAAATCAAACCCTATCGGAAAAGTGCGTAAGAATCTGCCATTCTTTCAAAAACTGGCTGATAAAAATTTTACACAAAAAACTTGACAGTACCGAAAGCAGATGCTGTTATCAAATAAATTGATGGTTACGGTTGTAATCCGCAAAAGCTGTATTACTTTGAATGCTCATCCTGCCGGTCAGCGGCGGGGTGTTTTTTTTATAACTGCATAATACATTAAGGAGATAAAAATGACAGACATTTCAAAAATCACGATGTTCAGCGGCGGCCATAAGGGGACTGAGGCAGAATTCGGAAAACTTGCCGAGGCATGGAACATGAATGAGGTGAATATATCATTTGAAGGGCATGATGCCGAACGCACCCGGGGTATACGGTTACTGACCAGGGAAGAGCTGCAAAAAGGCGATGTCAGTATGGAAATTATTTCTCAGCGGATGAAACGCACTTATTCCCGGACGGATAAGATCCGGCAAGTCATTCAGTCTATTTTCCACATGGTTAACAGCGGTTACCATGTTATTGCGGTTGGATGGATACAGGCAGACAGTACCGTCAAGGGTGGAACAGGTTGGGGTGTCGAGCTGGCGAAACTATTTAACAGGCCGCTGAATGTCTATGATCAGGACAGAAAAGGATGGTTTTCATGGGAAAACAACCAATGGGTTGAGGGCAAACCGGTTATTACCTCGGATACATTTTGCGGCACGGGAACCCGCTTCCTCTCTGATGACGGTCGGCAGGCCCTGCAAGATCTTTTCATCCGCTCCTTTGGTCCTGCTCAACAATAATAGTGAACGGAATCCCTCCAAGATTAGATATTGGACCTTGATTACTATACTAACATATTGATATATCGCCTGATATGTTTTATAGATAGTTATTAAAAATAACATTTATGATCCTAAGAATATACCGTTAAATGATATGGAAAATTAAAAATGGGTAGTACATCAACTTTAATGTGGGCAATGGTATTGGGATCAATAGGTTTGGGCTTTTTTGTTTACGGCAAAAAACAAAAAGCTATTATTCCACTTTTCAGCGGCATTGGTTTAATGGTATTTCCATATTTTGTTTCCAATGTATATATTCTTGTTCTTTTGGGTATCGTTTTGATAGCCTTACCTTTTATTATAAAAATATAAAGGATATATCTCTTACCTGCCACTTATCAACGATAGGATTTTGCATGAACCGGAGATTGAAAATAGCTTCAGCCCAAACACCGGGCGGAAGCGAGATGGTGCTTTATCAGCATGACTGTGATTTTTCGATACAGATCAACGGTCAGGATTTGATGCACAGTCGTCAAAATGAGTCTGAACAGGAGCTGGCACGTCTGGGCTGTGCTCATCTGGCTGATATCAATTCGCCCAGCATACTAATCGGCGGCCTGGGAATGGGCTATACCTTGCGCAAAGCTCTTGACATGCTCAGCCCAAACGCTCAGGTCGTGGTTAGCGAACTGATGGACGATGTGGTTGAATGGAACCGTGAGCATCTTGGAAAACTCAACAAGCAGCCGCTTGAAGACAAACGGGTTGAACTTATAACAGGAGATATTGTCGAGCTTATCTCAGGTTCCAGGAACAGATTCGATGCGATTTTGATAGATATCGATAATGGTTCCAGCGCTATGACCGATTCCGGAAACAGTCGTTTATACAGCCACAAAGGAATTTATGCCTGCCGCCTCGCTTTGCGCAAACAAGGATGTCTGGCTGTATGGTCGGCTGAAGCAAGTAAAAAATTCGAGCAGGTCATGATGAATTGCAACTTTAATGTGCGACGTTTCCGGGTTCCTGCATACAAAGGAAGTAAATCCCGGTCACGTTTTGTATGGGTTGCTTCGGAAAACAAAAGTATTCTGCCACCAGGTGGCGGCGAGCCGCGCCTGCCGTTCAAGAAGGAGTCGAAGGGAAATCGAAGACCGCCCCGGCGACGATAACCATAGTCAATATTATTTCACATTGACAAAAATAAAATTGTATTCATAAGTTTGCGCAGAGTAAAAAGGAGTTTTTACCAATATGTCCTTTTTTTTATATTAGACTCCCGTTAAAACCGATCATTACCACTTTCATACCGGAATACAAACAAAGACGTTTGTGTCAATTTTTATAAAAGTCTATCTTTCATTTCTTTGAAAAACCATTCAAGGCGGATTACGAATCTACTATGAGACAATTTTTTGTAAACATATTAAATATCCTGGGGCTGATCTTAATTTGGAGCTTAATGGCAAGTGCCGCCGAACTGCCGGGTACTGTCCAGCCTGGGCAAATCGAACAGCAGTTCCGGCATCAACCCAAGATACGAACAGACAGGCTGGATAGAATGGTCGTACCGGAAGCGGATCAACTTATGCCACCGAATGCACAGGATATAAAGTTTAAGCTTACCCGGCTGGTGTTTGAGGGAGCAACCGTCTATTCCGAAAAAGACCTGTTGGTCTATTACCAAAGCAGTCTGGGCAAGGAGATCTCGCTTGCCGATGTTTATCAAATCGCTTCAATACTGACTGCAAAATATCGTAATGACGGCTATATCCTGTCACGGGTCGTTGTTCCTGCACAATCGGTCGAAGACGGGCAGGTCCGCTTGAAGGTAATTGAGGGCTACATAGCCGAGGTTACTATAGAAGGGGCGGATAACGATCAGCGCAAGCTGGTGCACAATTATGCAGAAAAGATCCGGCAGTGCCGTCCTCTCAAAAATAAAGTTCTGGAGCGCTATTTGTTGCTGATAAATGATTTGCCCGGTGCATACGCACCGGCTGTGATCAAAGCTTCTCAAAAAGAACCGGGTGCTTCGGAAATGGTCGTGCAGCTTGTTCAAAGCAAGGTTCAGGGCGGGCTGTCTTTAGATAATAGGGGCGGCAAAATTGCTGGGGCCCATGAGAATATCCGCAGACATCGGATTAAACTCGGTGTTTGGGTTACAGGAAAAAACTACGCTGAGGTATGTGACCAGCGGAAATGAAAAGCTCAAATTTGGTGCTTTTTCGCATGAGGAAAATCTCGGAACGGAAGGCGGTAAATTAAATTTGTCCCTTTCTGCCGTTGATTCCAAGCCGAAAGAGATGGCCTTCATCCCGCTGAATCTCGAAACATCTTCCCAATCCGCCGCACTTACATACATCTATCCGTTGATTCGAAACCGGACCGATAATCTTTACCTTCGCGGCACTTTTACCGCTCATGATGGAAAAACGCAAATTTTTGGCGTTACGGACACGCGCGACCGCATACGCGCCTTAAGATTAGGCGCTACCTTTGACCTTGCCGACGCATGGGGCGTCAACCTGCTGGATATCGAACTGAGCCGGGGGATCAATGGATTGGGATCTTCCGATAATAACGACCTGATGCTTTCACGCCCCGAAGGCAAGGTCGATTTCACCAAGGCAGTATTATATGCAGCCAGACTTCAATCCTTGTTGCCACACTGGTCATTTTTAATAGCTGCCAACGCACAATATGCATGTACCGATCTGTTATCTTCCGAGCTTTATAGTTTTGGCGGAGAGCAAATCGGTCGCGGTTACGATCCGTCGGAACTGGTGGGTGATAATGGTGTAGGGATGAAACTGGAATTGCGTTATAACGGCGCTGTGACAAGCCATCGTTTGGTCTTTTCGTATACAGGATATGCTTTCTACGATGCCGGTATAGTTTATCAGCGATCACCTGGCGACCTTTCTTCAGATTCGGAATCTGCCGCTTCCGCAGGACTGGGCCTGAGGATGAACCTGGGACGAAATGTTTTCTGTTATGCCGAATTGGCGAAACCGCTCACGCGCGACGTGTCCGCAGAAAAAGACCGGGATATAAGAGGCTATGCGGGGCTTTCCGTTCGTTACTAAATATTTTGGATATACCGGATCAACGAGGTTAAAATATGAAGAAGATACAAACTGCTGATAGGTCTGCATATAGTTGGGCTTATTATATTGCCTTGCATCTGCTGGCGGTAACTGTTCTGTTTGCCGGATTAATCCCGGCAGCGCATGCCGCCCCGGAAAACGGGGTAGTTCGTGCCGGTAGTGCAAATATCGTCGAACAGGGCAACACAACCATTATTCAGCAAAGCAGTCAGCGTGCTATAATCGACTGGCGTGGCTTTGGCATACAGCAAAACGAACAGGTCCGTTTCGCCCAACCTTCCTCCGCTTCAGCCACATTCAACCGCGTTACAGGCAATCAGAGTTCTCTTATTCTTGGACGGATGGATGCAAATGGCCAGGTGCTTCTCATTAACCCGAACGGCATAATTTTTGGCAAGGGCGCCCAGATCAACGTCGGCAGCCCTATCGCCAGCACTTCCAATCTCAACAATGACAATTTTATGCAGGCAAAACTGGTGTTTGACAAACCAGGCAAACCTGGTGCCGGGATCATCAATGCCGGCAGCATAACTGCCGCAGAGAGCGGTCTGGTTGCTCTGGTAGCTCCATATGTTCGTAATGACGGCCTGATCCAGGCCCGATTGGGCAAGGTTTTATTAGGTGCGGCAGATACTTTTACAATTGATCTTTACGGTGACGGACTGATTAAGCTTGCATTGAGTGATGCATCTCTGGCCATGCTCAAGGATGCTCAGGGGCAGCCGGTAAAAAGTCTTATCAGTCAGTCAGGTACAATTGATGTTGATGGTGGTCAGGCAGTTTTGGTTACTGCCGACGCAGCCAAAGATGTGGTAGACAGCCTGATTAACATGAGCGGCACAATACTTGCCGACAGCGCCGTTCAGGAAGGCGGTCGCATCCTGCTTCTGGCCCATGGCGGTAATGTGGATGTCAGCGGCAATCTGAGCGCCAGAGGGACAAAGGGAGGACAAATATCAGGTGCATCTCACATCTTCGGCAAAGCTTAATGCAGACGGCATTTTTGGCGGCGGTAAATTGCATGTAGGTGGCGCCTATCAGGGCGGCAATGACACCTATCGTTCAAAGAGCACCCAAATTGATGACGGTGCGATATTGAGCGCCGACGCTCTCAGCCGGGGCGATGGTGGAGAAGTGGTTGTCTGGTCGGACGGCCATACCGTTTATTCCGGCAGTATCTCAGCGCGCGGCGGTGCAGAGGGCGGTGATGGAGGTATTGTCGAGGTTTCCGGTAAACAGATGCTGGACTTTTATGGCATGGTCGATGCCGGAGCAAGTAATGGCAAAGCCGGCTCACTTCTGCTGGACCCCTATGATTTCACCATTGGTATGGCCGAAGCAAGCCTGATCGATCGTGTGCTGCGCACCGGAACAAGCACCTATGTGAGTGCGGATAATGATATTAATGTCAATTATGTTATCGACGGGCGTGGCCGGTATGCGGGTGGCGGGTTGACCTTGTCTGCCGCTAAAGATATCAATGTCAACGTTTACATCGTAACCGATAATGGGGCAGTCAATCTGTATGCCGGGTCAGGTACGGTCAACCTGGCACAAGGCAAGGCGGTTTATGCCGGTACGGCTCCTATCACAGTACGCAGTGGCTCCTCACTTACCAATGCATCCTATCTCACAGGCGGCAGACTCTCGCTGATTTCAACTCAGGGTTTTGTCAACATCAATCAGGGAATCGATTCTTCCATCACACCTGTTCCCGGCGGACATGTGACCCTTGCTGCAGGAAATGATGTCAACCTGAACAAGGATCTTGTAACATATGATGGAGATGTCAATATCGCGGCAACAAACGGCATTTTGAATATCGCATGGGACAACACAAACAGCAGAACTTACCGGATACAGAGCGGTTCTGCTCCTATCACAGCAACTACCGGAGGAAACCTGACCACCGGTCCTGCCCCCCCAACAACTTTTGCGGTGCCGGACTTAACCGGAATTGCTGACCAAGCTGCATACCTGAGAGCCTATATTGTTGATCAGCTTAAACCCTATATAGCGTTTTCCACAACAGGAAAACTCAGCCTGATTTCAACAGGCGGCGATGTGACAGTTGATGCTCCGATCCCCGATACAACCGGAGAGATTGTATTAACAGCGGCGGACAAAGTCGCAGTCAATCATAAGGTTTTAAGTAACGATCAGCCTATCACAATAACGGCAGGTGCCGGCGGAATAGAGGTTAACGGTACAGACGATACTTATGGAATGGGTAGTAGTTATGGTATAGGGACAAGCCCTGCTATTGATTCGGGCAGCGGCCCTCTGACGTTCAGAGCTTTGGGCGATATTTCCATAACAACACAAAACGGGGTTTCAACCAGCGGAAAATTGACGATCGATACCCGCAGCAAAATCCTGCAAGGCGCAGTTGCAAGCTATGCGTATTCACCTTCCGAGATCGAACTGATCGCAGACGGCGGCATCGACTCCTTCAATGCAAAATTTTCCCCCAAAATAAGCGCTACTTCGTCCGGCGGCGCTATTCATCTCGATGTTTTAAACCCGGGCCAACTGATTATCAATGCCCTATCCCCGACTGCAGGAGATGTGTTTACCGGCGGATTGATAGGTCATATCGTCAATATTCATGCGGGGAGGGATATCAATCTCAGTAACGTTCGTGAAGGCGGAACCCTGGTGCTTAATGCCGGAAGAGATGCAAACTTGAACACCTTTATTATAGACAGCCTGGATGTGACTGCTGGTAGAAATATATATTTCAGCGGAAGCGGATTGGCTTCTCCCGAACCAACCATCTGGTTGAGAGGAGGCGATCTGATAGCAACATCAACAGGGGGCGACATCAGTTTTGGAGGTCCTTCCGATTATTCGGCTGTTCATATCAGTGACGAGAAGAATCTGGCACTGGATGCCTACGGATCGGTAACGCTGGGTTTGCTGGAAACACTTGGTCCCGTTAGTATTACTGCAAGAACCGGAGATATCACTCTGCGCAGCGATATCGGGCCTGCCGTTCAGTTTTATGATCCAAATGCAGACACATTTTATGCGAGTTATGATCAGAATGCCCTTTCGCAGATTTATTCGGGTGCAGACTATTATCCGGGAAAGCCTTCGTTTGACCCGACAGGAAATGGTCCGGCATCCCTGTTTCTGCATGCAGGCGGTAATATTATTATGCAGGGCGCTAAAGCTTCAGGTACGGTGACCATTGTTGCTGGAGGAACTCTGACACCTGCAAAGGGCATATCCTCCGGCGTTACAAACGGCGTAAACATTAACACGGGAGGCGAAGCTCTGGAGAAATTGCTATCAGGGGATGTAGTCCACCCTGGTCCCTACAATTATACTGGTAACTATTTCGGCGATATCCCGTTGGCCACTCAGGTTCAGCTGAGAGCTCCGTACGATGTAGCACCGGCCATTACACCCGGACCACGCGTTGATCCGCCCGGTTTACCGGGTGCTCTGACTGCGCTTCCCGCGCTGCCGCCCGATCTTGTCAATGTATCGGGAAGCGGCGTTCCTGGAGCATCGGGCGCCAATGACAGTCTTTCGGAAAGTGAAATTGAAGCCATGAGAGCGGCCGGTAACGCCGGTCTCAGTGAGATCATCCCCGATGAAGAAGAAAATACGGATGAAGAAGATAACAATAAAAATCTCATGGAATTCGCCGGGGGACGCGGTGTAGGCCAGACTACGGATTTCGGCATTAAATAATGGAAACCCTGGAGCATACAAGATGAGGTGCTTAGTTCTTGCCCTGAGTTTAATACTTTTCTGGGCCTGGCCGGACGCGGCGCAGCCGGCTGAGCCAACCACCACTCCACAGCTTCGCATCGAGACCGGCATGCATACCACACTTATCAGGCGCGTATTGCCCGATCTGCCGCGCAACCGCCTGATCACCTGTTCCGATGACAAAACCATCAGGGTTTGGCAAATGCCGCAGATGCGGTTGATATCAGTGCTGCGAGTTCCAATCGATGCAGGCCATGAAGGTCAGCTATACGCCATTGCCGTTTCACCTGATGGCAAGACCGTGGCGACAGGGGGCTGGACGGGCTGGGACCGGGACAAAAAAACCTCCATCTACTTTTTCGATGTGCTAAGCGGCCAGCTGACCCGCCGACTGGGCGGTTTTGACAATGTGATCAATGCGCTGGCCTGGATGCCGGACGGCAAGCATCTGGCAGTCGGATTACAGGGATATTCAGGGTTTCGGATGTTGCGCATAGAAGATGGCAAAACGGTCGCAGCCGATGTCGGGTACCAGGATGATATAATGGATCTGGATATCAGCAGCAGAGGCCGCATAGTCGTTACCGCCCTGGATGGATTTGTGCGGCTGTATGACCACAAGTTCAAGCTGATCGGCCGCCGTGCTATTCCCGGAGGCAAGAAACCTGTCTCGGTGCGGTTCTCACCGGATGCTGAGCTGATCGCCGTCGGATTTATCGACGTTCCGGCAATTTCGGTGATTTCTGCAAAGGACCTGTCTTTAAAATATCATCCTGATACCGGCAAAATCGAGCACCAGGTGGGTTTTACAAGCGTTGTGTGGTCATCGGACGGTTTGTCTCTTTTTGCCGGCGGCCAGTATTCCGGTGAAGGGCTTAATCCGGTTTATCGCTGGAAAAACCGGGGAATGGACGCACCGGAAAAAATTTCACTTACGCAAAACCGCATTTTAGAAATCCAGCAGATGCCTGATAACCAGATCGCTTTTGCCTCGGAAGACCCGGGAGTGGGTGTTTTGGGATCGGATGGTAAATTGAAGTTATTCCGGGGTCCGGATATTGCCAACTTCAGCCGTGCTCAGGAGTGTTTTGCATTATCAGCCGATGCTTCGGTGGTGCGCTATCCGCTGGATAAAGGCAACAATACGCAACTTTATTTTGCGGTATTTGGCGGAGGCGACCAGGATACGGAAAAAGCTCCTGATGAACCACTGTTTATGCCGATTCTTGAAGCCGGAGGCATTACTGTTTCAGACTGGAAGGACAGCTTTAAACCCAGGATCATCTGAAAGGCAAAAAAGCTGCCTCGCTTATTTCATGGACGGTCTTTTTCGACGCCCTGCGTGATGCGGCCGGACGCCGCGTGCTGATAGTCGACACCTGTCAGGCGCGAAGCATAGAAGGTAACTTTGAGCCGCATTCACTCATGAAGCGTTCTGCCGCCTCACAGTTTGCTTTGATCGTAGCATCCAAAGGCAGCGAGGAATCGCAGGAATACGCTCCGGCTAAACATGGCCTTTTCACTTATTCCCTGTTAAACGCCCTGAAGCCAGACGCTGATGCGAACCACGACGGATGGGTATCACTCAAGGAGGTATTTGATTACGCCTTGCCGATAGTCGAAGAACTTCGTCACAAGCAGACCGGACCACAAACTCCGCAAATGGTATCACCGCAGGTATTATCGGATATGCCTGTGATGCCAAGCGGCATATCGGATTCCGTGGCCAAAAAGGGTCAGGTTCGTTGATAAGGAGTTTCTGCCCGGCTAAAATATTTCCTGGCTACTTAAACAATTCCAATTGTATAGTGGACCCCATGTCAAGACTGATTTTCATAAAAATTAAGCTACCAAAGGTCTCTGATATTTTCTCCGGGTTTAAGTTCTTTTTTCTTACAAAGTCCTTTTCAAAAGGTCCGCTATTGCCGGATAAATGAAAAAT
>NZ_JBAMMY010000019.1:0-1693 GCF_051233685.1 Desulfobacterium sp. N47 | reverse complement strand
GGCCTTCAAAAATTCTGAAACGATATCCGCCTTCAGCGCAAGTGGGTCAAGACTTACGCTTAATATCTTATGACAATGAGGGCATATAGACGTTTTGAACATTTTGGTTTTCCTTTATTATGTATTTTTTGTTTTATAACGCCCGGGGTAACAGGTGCGCGGCGGTTTTTCCGCGTATCCTTGTTCACCCCGATGTTAGCCCAGCTTATTCCATTCATCGGACGTAATGGCTCGTCCTAAAATTCCTTCGACTTCATTTAGCATCATACGTAGCTGGTGAACTGAATATTCAGTATTTGACGGGATGGTCAAACGGTATCCTTCAAAAACCATAAATTGATGGCGTGTCCCTGAATAGGGGCCATCAAAATCAAGCTTTCGTAATCGTCTAATGAACTCTCGGCGTTTACAGGGCTGCCATCGACTCATTGGTCGGTTCCTTATTCAAGTCATATCCAGCCAAAACTGGAATGGGATGCCCTAATTTCAAGCCGACCAATACCCAATCTTCAAGGGTAGAACGTAATTCGTCTTCACACTCTCGTAATGTTTTACCGAAAGCGATGACTCCTTTGCAGGATGGTATACGGCCGGAAAATGTTCCATCTTCAAGCTTGTCAAATTCTGCTTGAGATAAAGCATTTTCAATGTAACCTGTGAGGATAAATCGTAACATTTTCATTCACCCCCTTAATTTAATATGTCTTGAGATATTGCTTCCATAATTCTTTGACACTGATTCCGTCAGTATTGGACCAGTGGGCTGGTCCACGCACCGATTCACTACTAAAACCTTCTTTCTTCAAGCATTCTTTTGCAAGCTCGCTCATCGAGAATCGTTCATTGTTCCAAAGGAGGTTATTTCCGGAAATGGTGGAGTCGTAACCCGGTATCTTTTTCCCTTGATAATCAAGGAGAAAAAGGGGTTGTCCTTCCTGAAGGAGACCAGATTGAACGAGTTTATGTAAATCTGTCTTTGGTTGTTTTTTTCTTAATGTCCCTTTTCTTTGCTCCTGCACTATTTGAGAGGAAGGCTTTTCAAATCTTGTTGGTTTGCCATTCAGATTAAATAGCCTACGAAGAGTTAAATTAGGCGTCTCAACAAACGGAATCGCTTTACTTTGAAGATAACCAAACACCTCATCGTCTATTTCGATATTTCTCATGTAACACCTCCTTGCCCTTAAATAAGTTTAGTTAAGAACAAGAATAAGCCTAATTCTAATTCTTGTCAAGCAAAATAAGAATATAGGCTAACGGTATGTTCACTGGAAACTTTGGAGCGCAGCGGAAAAGGTTTCCAGTGAAACATTTTGTTGGAAACTTTTCTTTATCCCATTGCATTGCACATTTTAGTACTGTTCCGCACGAAGCCATTGTATATGAGAGGCTAAACCATCCAAACCGGGGAACATTGAGGCACGAGTAATGCCGTATCTATAGAGAATAAACTTAAGGTCGCGTCTGAAACTTGCATCAATAATATATTTGGCCAGCTTGTCTGACACCAAGGGTGTAGACGGGTTTGGATGTATAGTGAATATGCCAAGTTTGATCAACGACAATTATTATTTCCCTTCGGCGACAATTAAAATTCCCGTTTTCATATTATCTTAACCTATTTATTTTAAATAAATATCTTGCATAATAAATTCTTTCAGATATTTTATTTTCGTCTTTCCGGAGGATAGGG
>NZ_JBAMMY010000017.1:0-1076 GCF_051233685.1 Desulfobacterium sp. N47 | reverse complement strand
GGCCTTCAAAAATTCTGAAACGATATCCGCCTTCAGCGCAAGTGGGTCAAGACTTACGCTTAATATCTTATGACAATGAGGGCATATAGACGTTTTGAACATTTTGGTTTTCCTTTATTATGTATTTTTTGTTTTATAACGTAGAGTTAAGCGGCGGTACTCCGTCCGCTTGAACGATTTGTTATGTAAATATTTTTTTATTGTTCTTTGATAATTGAATGAGAAAGCTAAATAAAGATTATATGCTGCGTTATACCAAATCCGGCTAATTCACCAGAGAAACCAGTAATGGCGGCAATTATAGCCGAAGGTCAACGTGGCTTATTGGGACTTTGGCTTTTCAATGATACGCACATGGGGTTCACAATTTGAGGCTGCTAATATTTTTTGAAATTGGCGATTATCTTCATCATTTTGACCAGACCTCTTAAACTTTTTAATATAAAAGACATTGTAAGAACATTCGGTGTGATATCCAGTAAAATAAACTCTGTGTCTTCCGATTCTAACTTTTCTAATATCCTTAAGATCGCTGGGCATTCTGCTCATATGACATTTAGGCAAATCAAGTGTGGATGGGGTTTGTATATTCGCCTCTTTTGCATATTCATAGAGACGTTTTTCGATCATATTTTTATCCCCCGAATGTTCAAGCATTTGTAATTGTTCATCAGTAATTGAATTAACCGAAATTGAGCACACGGGTATCCCCTTTATCAGCAAAAGCCTTTCTCAATTCAGATAAAAAACTATCATTAGCAGCAAGTTCATCATCTAAGGTATCGTCAATATCAATATTTTTCATATTAAATTGTGCGACTTTTCTTAAAAATGAAATAGCCCCATTAATCTGTGAATAGGATATCCCAGGGAGTTCTTGAATTATTCTATCATAATCAATTAATTCATCCACAACCTCGATAAGGCTAAATAAAGGAGGTAATTTCAAAAGTCTCGCATTGATCCGATTATTTTTATAAAAAGCAGTTGAAATACCAAATAACATATTGATTTAATAAAGAGAATGCTCTATTATCTTCTTAAATTCACCAATTCAAGAAAGGATGATAATATGA
>NZ_JBAMMY010000015.1:0-3124 GCF_051233685.1 Desulfobacterium sp. N47 | reverse complement strand
AATATCAAGCATTGATATAAAGACGATGCCATATCCCGGGTTTCCCACCGACATGCAGGCGCAGTTTATGGTGCTTATGTCTGTTGCTAAAGGTTTTTCCGTAATTTCGGAAACAATATTTGAAAACAGATTTATCCATGTCAGCGAATTAAAAAGATTGGGCGCCGACATCAAAATTTCCGGCAATACAGCCATGATCACAGGAGTTTCCAAACTTATGGGCGCACCTGTCATGGCTACCGATCTACGGGCAAGCGCATCATTGATACTGGCAGGACTTGTGGCATCAGGCACAACCGAAGTAAACCGTGTATATCATCTTGATCGCGGATACGAAGCCATAGAAAAGAAATTTGCTGCTCTCGGAGCCAGGATAAAAAGAGTAAAAGCCTGACGTGGCACAGAAGTTATAAATCCGGTTACGTCTTGTCATTTCGAACGAAGTGAGAAATCCTGATAGTTATGAAATGTGGTAAAATATACCTTCCTTTATAAAACCATCAAAACTCCTGCACCGCATTTCAGCTCAATACAGTAATTTAAAAAGAATTTATGAAAGAGTGCATGTGAAAGAATAGTAATAGAAATACAGACTTATCAAAGGTTTTCCGGATAGCTGATATCCTGAGGATCTGAAAAGATATCTGAAGCAATAATGCCTGTGGGAAAAACCTGCCTGCCCCGGAAAAGATGCCCAGGATTTAAAACGGCAATGTTGCAACACTGTTATAAATAGAATATAGAGCATATAGATTAATATAAAATATTGAAGATTGTATATACGATATTTAAATCATAACCCAGGGCCGGGATGCGACAATGCAATACGGAAAATACAGTTTTAAATGCTGCTTTGAAAACGATGCGATACTTCCTCCCTATAAAGGATCAACATTCCGGGGGATATTCGGGCATGCCTTAAAAAAAGTGGTATGCGCTTTAAAAAGGCAGGAATGCAAAGACTGTCTTTTAAAAGAACGCTGCATATACACTCTTGTTTTTGAAACAAACCACGCAATCAAAGTTCCGGACGGGCTTAGAATTTCCGCACCTCCAAACCCGTTTGTGATAGAGCCTCCGTTATCAAACGGAACCATTTATAAAAAGGGGGCATCGTTTGATTTTAATCTTCTGCTCTTTGGAAAAATAAATAACAGTCTTGCCTATTTTATTTATGCTTTTGACCAGATCGGAAGTACCGGGATAGGAAAAAGAACCGGGGAGAACAGTGGTGTTTTTTCACTCAAAGAAGTAAAAAGCAATGAAAGCATAATCTATTCGGATAAAGACCGTTCTCTTGTTAAAACGGAAGAAAGCGAAGAAATAATATTAAACAATCAGGCCGGTAATAATGATTCGACTCTTCGTATAAAACTTGTTCTTGAAACACCGCTGAGATTAAAATTTGAAAATCATCTTAAAGCGGATCTTCCTTTTCATGTTCTTGTACGCACCATGTTAAGAAGAATTTCTTCCCTTTTTGCTTTTTATGACGGCGGTGAACCACCTCTTGACTATAGCGGTCTTGTTGATAGAGCAAAAACTATCCGCATTGCTGAGCAAAACCTGTCATGGTTTGATTGGAAGCGATATTCCAACCGTCAGGACCAGAAAATGCTTATGGGAGGAATCACGGGTTCAATCATATATGAAGGCAGGATCTCAGAATATCTGCCGCTTATCGAATTTTGCGAAAAAGTGCATATAGGCAAACAAACCACGTTCGGGCTGGGTAAGATAAAAATTGAAAATTAAGAAGATGTAAGATATAAGTATTAAGTGTTAGGGCAAAATAAAGAAAAATCATGAAATAAACAGTTGATTTAAATGATTTGTTAATAAAAACAGATATCTTTGCCAATTTTTTTTAAGGCATAAAAAAAGGGGGTGGTTACAGGATTGATACTATATTCTTTGAATACAGAATGTTATTGTTAATTTATTACCGGTGTCAAACTTGCACAGAAGTAAAAAGGAAGGCCATGGAAGGAGGTTACAGGAAATGCCATTTCAGATGTTTGATTTCATTGTGAAATTTAGGGGCGCCCTCGGAAACATATGACCTGATTAGAAGGGATTGAGACTAAAAAATAAAATAGCCAATAGGGCAATGATAATTATTGTCTCGGAAACATATGACCTGATTAGAAGGGATTGAGACCATCTTGTAGTCAGCGATACCATAAAAAACACTTACCACCTCGGAAACATATGACCTGATTAGAAGGGATTGAGACCATAAATAGCTCTTTCCGACGGCGCATCGTTCTCTTTTCTCGGAAACATATGACCTGATTAGAAGGGATTGAGACTGGGAGTTACGCTTGCGTTGGCGACATTAACTGTGCCTCGGAAACATATGACCTGATTAGAAGGGATTGAGACGCAATAGATATCCCAACTAATTCGGAAAATAAAAAACCTCTCGGAAACATATGACCTGATTAGAAGGGATTGAGACGAAGATATAGGCTGTTGTTGAATAGTTTTAGGTGCCTCGGAAACATATGACCTGATTAGAAGGGATTGAGACTCAAAATAAACTACATTTCCTTTGGCCGCAAGCATTACTCGGAAACATATGACCTGATTAGAAGGGATTGAGACTCTTTTAATTTTTATTCTACTTTGGGCATTTCTACCCTCGGAAACATATGACCTGATTAGAAGGGATTGAGACTTGTCTTTTGTGTCTTCTGTCTGCGGTCTGTTTTCCTTTTTTCTCGGAAACATATGACCTGATTAGAAGGGATTGAGACATAATTTACGACTGGATAATCACCAGCCTTGCTATGAAACCTCGGAAACATATGACCTGATTAGAAGGGATTGAGACAAAACCGGCCGCAGGCTGTACAGGATTATTTTGTTCTTTGAACAATAAAAAAAATTACAATTAATTAAACAAACAAGTGGTCAAAGTCCCAATAATAATGTATAGGAAGGATGATCAAAATTATTATTGAGGCAAAATCCGTGACATCCAAACGATAACGGTAAGGCCGGTTCTAAAGGAAGAGGAACAAGAATATATCAAGTTGATGGCAAAACACCATTATTTGGGGTTTGCGCCTAAAATAGGAGAAACGATGTGGTATGTTGCAACAGTTGATAAAGAATGGGT
>NZ_JBAMMY010000013.1:0-5835 GCF_051233685.1 Desulfobacterium sp. N47 | reverse complement strand
TGTGTATCGAAAATGAATCACAGACTTTTATTACCTTGATAAATGGAGGAACTAATGGAGGAACTAATTGATGATTAAGCTAAAAAGAACCTATATTGCGATAGCTCTTATGGCAGGGATTTTATTTCCGGTTTTTGTGGGTGCTGCGGAGCTGCCACCCTTAAAGAAATATACGGGTCCCATCAAACCGGGGGTAGTAATTACCAAGGAAAATTGGGATAAGTATCTGCCGGAGTTGGAGAAACTGCTTCCCCCCACCAAAGTCAAATGGTACGGCATGGGGGTGAAGGAAGGGCTGGTAACCATGCCAATTGTGAAAACCACCGCTTATAAACTTACCAAGGGTCAAATGGAGGCTACCAGGAAATATGCAGGCACCGCACGGGTAGGAGCCAACAATCAGTTGTTAAACTGGACAGCCGGAATTCCTTTCCCTGAACCCAAGAGCGCTGTAGAGATAGCCTGGAATGGGCATCCCACTATTTCCCGTAACACTTCTTCCAGCGATGAGTTTGAGATGGGTCCGAGCAAGTTTCTACTGTTCAAAGGATCCAAGTATGAAAAGTACTATATATGGAATCTTTTTAATATGAAGTACATGGGAAGAACGGACTTTCCCCCCTTGGGAGTTCTGCCTGCGTTTAAAGAAAAAGGTATCTGCCTCAAGGAATCTATCATGATTCTCGAACCTAACGAAGTTAAGGGGTTTATACAGTTGAGGAACAGATACTGGGACATTGACAAGGCAGATGAATGTTATGCCTATATACCTGCGATTCGTCGGGTGCGCCGTATGACCGGAGCTGACCTTACCGATCCTCTGCTGGGAAGCGACGCTGTGCCGGATGATTTTGAGGTATGGAGGCAGAAGATTGATTCCAGAATGAAGTTCCGGGTACTGGAACACCGGGATTTCCTGGTTCCCAGAGATTATATAGGGCTGGAAAACAAACCTCCCTATGATTATAAAAAGAATGGTCCCTGCTTCCAGGTGGAATGGGAGATAAGGCCCCAATGGGTGCTGGAAGTTATGATCAACAACCCGGATTATGTGTATTCCAAGCGGGTACTTTATGCAGATGCCGTTCCCGTGGATAAGGGAGGAACCTTCAGGTTGTATTGGGATGAATGTTATGACCATAAAGGCAGATTGTGGAAGGGTAATGGCACGGGGGCTCCGGCTACTACCAAGGAAGGATTAACAAACTTGTTTAACTGGATATGGATAAACTACCAGACCGACCATTACACGGTAATGGATAGTTATTCGGCCTATTGCAAAGATTTCGATAAAAAATATCCGGTGAAGGAAGAGGATGCTTTCACTATCACGGGCTTGTTGAAGAGAGCGAGATAGAAAATTTGAGAGGGTAAATTCACGTAAAGCAAAAAATATCGAAGCCGGCATAAACTGTGTGCTCTCCTCTTACGCTTTTTGTGCCGGATACCTTATGATAGAAACTATCTCATGCAATAAAAAAAACACCAAGATATGAAAGGAGTTACAGGAAAAAGTTATGCGTCTATATACTCAGAAGGCCACGGAGAGCCCCTACTGGAACGAATACATGGAAACCATGCCAAGGGAAAAATTGGACCAGCTCCATCTTCGTCGCCTGCAACGATTAATAAAATATGCCTATGAGAACATCCCCATGTATCAAGAGTTATACGATAAAGCCCATGTAAAACCGGAAGATATCAAGATGTTGGATGATTATGTTGAGAAAATACCATCCATTGATAAACCGGATATACTCCGTTATCAGGCTGCGAATCCTCCATTTGGCGGTAGTATAGTTAGGGATAGTGATGAGTATCTTACTTTCTTTTTTCAGACATCCGGAACTACTGGGACCCCGATGAAAGAGATCGGATATTATAGGGATATGCTGAGCACCGGGTGGGTATTCAAGTGGTGGGCGCATGGCATACGCCCTGCCGATATATTCTATTTTGCTTTTCCATTTGGTACTTTCATGGCTTTTTGGTGCGCCTATTATGACGCGGTAGCAATGGGCGCACAGGTTATCACTTCAGGCGGAATGACTACCGAGCAGAGGGTGAGACAGATTTTGGAGCTTAAACCTACGGTGCTGGTCGCAACTCCTACTTATGCCATGCGGATAGCTGAAATGGCAAGAGAAATGGGTGTTGATATTGCGCACTCCTCTATCAAGTATATCACCTCCGCTGGAGAAGCAGGATACGTATTGCCTACCGTCCGGGATGCTGTCGAAAAGGCTTGGGGGGCAAAAGCTCTTGATTTGTACGGTATTTCTGACCTATGGGGATCTACTTCCTGGCATTGTCCAGTTCATCCGGATCGACTGCATCTCACAGAAACAATTGCCTATCCTCTGGTATTGGATAAGGAAGGGAAATTGGTGCCGGATGGCGGCATAGGGGAATGGACGCTTACCAACTATAGCACGGTTATGCCATTGATCAAATACCGTACCCATGACACCGTTGAATGGCACAAAGAGACTTGTGAATGTGGAAGGACCTGGACATGGCTGCGGGGTGGCGTCTTGGGAAGGACGGATCAGATGGTAACCATCAAGGGCACTAACGTGTTTCCCACGGCTATTCAAGGCATTATTGGTGGCATAGATGGGCTGACCGAAAACCTGGAGATTCACATTTTAACCGGAGAAGGGGGAGATGAGATAGACATAAAAGTGGAGGCCGCCCCTGATGTTCCCGCAGAAAAATACGAAGTCCTTAAAAAGCATTTACGCGGGGAGTTGCAGTTTAGAATCGGGGTGAAAATGAAAGTGGATTTATTGCTGCCTAAAACGCTTCCCCGGTATGAAGTAAAGGCCAAGCGGGTGTTTGACCACCGCAAACGAAAATAGTTTTAGAAATTATCCAAACAACACATAAATTAGTTTTGATCTAAACCCTCCACCTCTGGTGGAGGACCCGGAGAGGTTCTATCGATCCGGTGAGAAATATAATATGGGTAATTCCTCTGGAAAGCCCCTAAAGGCAGACAGGAGGAATTACCTGTGCATGATTGGAAGTTTATCCCATGCAGGATGGGATTGCAAATACCATAATGTACCGAATGCTGAGTAAGGTAGAGATCAGTTTTACTGAAGAGCAGTGAAAGTTTTGGAAGAGTCTCCATTTTATTATATAGATACTATTGAGTAAAGGTACAACTCTTGAATTATTCAAACGATCATAGCCAAGTTATTGTCTTACATGTGTCCAGTTTTTCTGTTCTATGTGGACGTTATCATCTTTGTAATAGGGTCTTCTTCTGGTAAAATTTTCGAGTTGTTTTTTTCTGTAATGTGCCTTATGAGATGATATTTCAAAAACTCCCCTCGATTGTAACAATCGAAGCCGAGTATAGGAAATAGCAAGACATTTTCTATGTGTTTAATTTTATAGCACACCAGATTCATCCTTGCCTTATACTGTGCGTCGTTCTGTCCATCCGGTGGCGATAATCGACAAAGTTAACGGTATAGACAGACATTCCGGATAAAGGAGTACCGCAATAGATACAGAGCTTAAAAATACCGAACTGAAAGTTTTGTGATAATATTTATAGGAGAGTTATAATATGACCGATCACGATAAAGTTAAAAAAACGGCAATGAAATACGGAAAAGACAGGCCTAAAGCCAAGAATCCGGTTCTGATAGAAGATCTAACTCTTCGCGATGGACATCAGTCTTTATTTGCAACGAGAGGAAGAACCGAGGACATGATTCCTGTTGCAGAGATGATGGATGAAGTCGGGTTTTGGGCAATGGAGGTCTGGGGCGGAGCAACTTTTGATACTATGCACCGCTTTTTGAATGAAGATCCGTGGGAAAGAATAAGAACTCTTAAACGCTATATCAAAAAGACTCCTTTCTCTATGCTTCTCCGGGGTCAGAATCTTGTTGGATACAGAAATTATGCCGATGATGTTGCAAAAGTATTCGTTGAGAGAGCGGCTGCAAACGGCATGGATATTTTCAGGACATTTGACGCACTAAATGACTACCGTAATTTCGAAACCGTTGTTCCGGCAATAAAAAGCTGCGGGAAACATTTTCAGGGCTGCATATGCTATTCCTTAACCGAACCCAGGATGGGCGGTGATGTATATAAACTTGAATACTATGTCAAAAAGGCAAAAGAACTTGAAACGATGGGCGCTGACAGCATCTGCGTTAAGGACATGGCAGGCCTGATAGCTCCTTATGATGCATATGATCTTGTCAAAGCTTTGAAAGAAGCCGTAAAAATTCCTATCCATCTTCACAGCCATTTTACTTCGGGCATGGCTTCTATGACTCAGCTGAAAGCCATTGAGGCGGGTGTAGATATACTGGATACATGCATGACTCCTTATGCATACAGAACATCTCATCCGGCAGTAGAGCCGCTTGTAATGACACTTCTCGGAACAAGCAGGGACACTGGTTTTGATATCAGACAACTTGCAGCAATTAATGAAATTTTTGAAAAAGACATCCTTCCCAAATACAAACATCTGCTTGACGATTCAAAAGTATCAATAATAGATATCAATGTACTTTTGCATCAGACACCAGGCGGGATGCTGTCAAATCTCGTCAACCAGTTAAGAGAGATGAATGCTCTCGATAAGATAAACAATGTTTATGCTGAGTTGCCGAAAGTCAGAAAAGACTTAGGGCAGATTCCGCTTGTCACCCCTACCAGCCAGATAGTTGGCATTCAGACAGTTAATAATGTTCTGTTTGATGATGATAAAGAAAGATATAAAATGATTACCGACCAGGTAAAAGATCTGTGCTACGGCCTCTATGGTAAAACAGCCGTCCCAATCGATTCCGAGCTGCAGAAAAAAGCGCTTAAGAGTTATTCCCGCGGCGAAAAACCGATTACATGCAGGCCTGCTGAAGTTATTGAACCTGAGCTTGAAAAAGCAAAAGAAGATATTAAAGATCTTACCACCGATATCGACGATGTGCTTATTTATGCACTTTATCCGGTTACCGGCAAAAGATTTTTAAGGTGGAAATACGGCAAAGAAGAGCCTCCTCCCGAAGTAAAGCCCAGGACCCTTGAGCAGGTCACGGCTGAACAGGGAATCATAGCCAAGGCAAAGGCAGGAAATCTTGTTGAAAAGATTAAAAAGGAAACCGTTTCAACAAAAGGGGACAAATTGCGTACATTCAAAGTTTATATAAACGGGGGATATTTTGAAGTCGGGATAGAAGAGATCGGAGGTACAGCATTAGGTGAAGGTTATGTGCAACAGGTTTTCTCAACATCCTTTGTTACTGAACCAACCGCACAAAAGGCTACTAAGCCCGATTTGGCTCTATCAGATGCGGTCGCCGGAGTTACGCTCAATGCACCAATGCCCGGAATGATAATCTCATATTCTGTAAATGTTGGAGATGAGGTTAAGAAAGGGGATACGATTGTAATTCTTGAAGCCATGAAGATGGAAAATGCGCTTCCTGCAACCGCGGACGGCGTAATAAAATCTATAAATTTTAAAAGCGGAGATTCTGTTCCAAAAGATGCTGTTTTATGTGTAATAGGTTAATGTTGACGCCCGGATTACAGAAAGACTAAGTGTTCGGCCTTTTGAAAAAGAATTATAATTTATGAAAACGAGACCTTTGAAAAACATTCACTGTTCTCGAAGCCCGATTTAAAATATGTAAAATAATTATTGCCAGGAGGAAAAAGTGGATTTTAAATTATCGGAAGAACTTCAAATGCTTAAGGATACGGTGCGTGATTTTGCAGATGAAAAAATAGCTCCTTTTGCTGATGAGTGGGATATGAATCATTATTTCCCATATAATGAAGTTGTAAAGCCAATGGGTG
>NZ_JBAMMY010000012.1:0-3349 GCF_051233685.1 Desulfobacterium sp. N47 | reverse complement strand
CGTAAGTCTTGACCCACTTGCGCTGAAGGCGGATATCGTTTCAGAATTTTTGAAGACCCTTGGAAGGTAAAAGACGTTATTGCGTTCTTATTTTTGGCGTTTATGTTTTGCATATTACAATCCTTTTATAACAAATCAATGAACCCAACACCGAGTAAGTTACGTTTTTTATCCTTGGCCGGCGGCGGCGTGGGTTATTTCCGTCGTTGGACATAGCAGAAAGAGTTGGATATGACAGATACTATTCTGAAGAAAGAAAACCAAATTATTGAAGAGACCAGAATCAAATCATTTGGCCAACTCCATGAAGTTGTAATGTCATATGGGAGAAAGATTATGGCATATCGTGGAGTAAAAGATTCTTCATACGGACTTGTCCCAAAGGTCGGGCGTTTAAAATTCTTAAATAAGATTTCTCTCGAAAAAGAAGAAAAGATTATTATTACACGTTTCAAACAGCATGCCTTGCCTTACATCAACATATCTTGCCACAATATGTGGGACTGGTTGGCTCTCGCACAACATCATGGATTGCCAACTCGACTTCTTGATTGGACTCTTAACCCGCTGGTTGCTGCTTACTTCGCTGTCGAAGAGGTACATGATGGAGACAGCGCATTTTATGCTTACAAAATCGGCACATCTCTTGACTTGGAAGCTCATCCAGACCCATTCAAGGTAACGGATGTTTCCCGATTTAGTCCGTCACATCTTTCTCAAAGGATTGCAACCCAACTTGTGATCAGCGTCAATTATAATACCCGCCTGACGACAATTAAAATTCCCGAAATTTAAAAATCAAAAAAGCTGTTAAAACCATCCAAACGATAACAAAGGAGAATTTTGGATGGTTAAGGACCAGCAGGTAAGGAGGTTGTTTAAATTGATACAGACAGAAAATAATTTCGGGATAGCGGCGATGAAAGCGGGTATGGATGAGAAAACAGCACGTAAATATCAAAAAGCAGATAAATTGCCTAGTGATTTGAAGTTACAGCATAAATGGAGGACGCGTGAGGACCCATTTGAAGATAGTTGGAACGAAATAAATATGATGCTGGAAACAAATCCAGGTTTAGAAGCTAAAACCATTTTTGCGGATTTCCAACGCAGAAATCCGGGTAAATATTCCGATGGCCAACTCCGCACGTTACAGAGACGCATTAAAATATGGAGAGTTTCGGAGGGGCCATCTAAAGAAATCTTTTTTACACAAATTCATAAACCAGGGGAATTGGCGCAATCGGATTTTACTCATATGGATAAACTGGGGATAAGCATCGGAGGGGTACTATTCAATCATTTGATTTATCATTTTGTTTTAACGTATTCCAACTGGGAGACGGGAACGATATGTTTTTCGGAAAGCTTTGAGAGCCTGAGCCAGGGATTACAAAATGCATTATGGGAATTAGGAGGAGTTCCGGAGAAACATAGAACTGACCGCTTGACTACAGCGGTAAATAAAACCGGCCACCCTGAAGAATTTACGCGAAATTATCAGGATCTTTTAGATCATTATGGAATAAAAGGTTGCAAGACAAATCCTTGTAGCCCTAATGAGAACGGTGATGTTGAACAGAGCCATTATCGTTTTAAGAAGGCAGTTGAGCAGGCATTGCTTTTGAGAGGCAACCGGGATTTTACTGACCGAAATGAGTATGAATATTTTTTGCGTATCTTGTTCAAACAACTGAATGCAGGCCGTAACAAACGCTTTCATGATGAGCAGGTGGTTTTGCGCCGGTTGCCAATGGGCAGGATTGAAGCCTGTAAAAGAGAAATGTTGAAGGTTGGACCCAGTAGCACCATAAGAATAAAACACAATGTTTATTCGGTGGATAGCCGGTTGATCCGGGAACAAATCCAGGTACGGCTATATATAGATCGCCTGGAAATATGGTACGGGCAGAAAAAAATAGACACGTTGCCTCGACTACGTGGTGAGGATAAATGTGCCATTAACTACCGTCACATTATTGATAGTTTGATACGAAAGCCCGGAGCATTTGAAAACTATCGTTATCGCAATGAATTATTCCCTACTAGTCGGTTCAGGATTGCCTACGACAGCCTTAAGAAACAGCATACTCCTTCAGTTGCCGTCAAACAATATCTGAATATTTTATATCTGGCGGCACATGGAAGTGAAATAACCGTAGATAATGTTCTGCGCTTGCTAATCAATCAAAATAAAGAAATTAGCTATAAACAAGTTGAATTGTTGTCCAACGAACCTGTTCCATCTGATACAGAAGTCCAAATACCACCCATAGATTTGATCTGCTATGATCAGCTATTACAGGAAGAGGTGCTATGTTAACAGATCTTCTTAAACAACTTCATATGCCTATGATCCTTGAAAGCTATGAAGAAATCGCTGGTCAAGCACGGAAGGAATCATGGAGCTATGAACAGTACTTATCGGAATTATTGGAACTCGAATGCGAGGTCAGACGGCAAAATCGCATTGCTCGTTACCTTCGCGATTCTAAACTACCACCCTCTAAAACCTTTGACAACTTTAATAAAAAGCGGCTACCGGCAAAAGTAGTGACACATTTAGATGTTTTAACTGATGGCTCTTTTTTGGATCGTTTTGAAAATATATTGGCTTTTGGCAACCCTGGAAGCGGCAAGACTCACCTGTTGTGTGCTATTGGCCATGCACTTATTGAACAAGGAAAACGTATCCTTTTTATATCATGCAGTCAGCTTGTTCAAGATTTGCTAATCGGAAAAAAAGAACTGGAACTTGCTAAACGATTAAAAAGGTTATCTGCTTTTGATGCCATAATAATAGACGACATAGGTTATGTACAGCAAAGCCGCGAGGAGATGGAGGTATTATTTACCCTTTTGGCAGATCGCTATGAAAGAGGAAGTGTGATGATTACCAGTAATTTGCCATTTTCTAAATGGGAGCAAATTTTTAAAGATCCGATGACAACCGCAGCAGCAATAGACCGACTGGTGCATCATAGTGTTATTTTGGAATTGAATATAAACAGTTATCGTATGGAACAAGCAAAAAAGATAAAAGAGAAAAATAAATGAATTCTATCATTCTATTTGGGGTCCAGCCCCCAAATCCCCGGGGTTTAGCGCATTGCAGACCAAAGTATGATATAAAAGCAAAAGGCCGCACCAAAATGCGGCCCCCATACTTCGGTCATCCTTTCGGCGCTCGGGTCGCTCCCCAGCGTTGCCCTATCCTCCGGAAAGACGAAAATAAAATATCTGAAAGAATTTATTATGCAAGATATTTATTTAAAATAAATAGGTTAAGATAATATGAAAACGGGAATTTTAATTGTCGCCGAAGGGAAATAATAATTGTCGTTGATCA
>NZ_JBAMMY010000010.1:0-3032 GCF_051233685.1 Desulfobacterium sp. N47 | reverse complement strand
TTGATCGTGTTTTTCGAATGACCCGTTTCTCTGACTATCTCCTTTACCTTCTTGCCATAAACCCGATGACTCGTCCGAATAAAATCATATTGATCCACCGTAAGCATTCTCCTTTCCTCCAATAATTTTTGATTGCCGTCCAGACAATCACATTATCAGAGTTCGCTTTTTGGGGGGTCAATTTTGGGTTATCGTTTAGGCCCAAAAGGGGTCAATTTTAGATTAGCGAAACCAAAGGGGTTTTATGGCAACTTTTGCTTTACGTTTTTCGGATGATCTAAAAGAAAAAGCTCAGTTATTCTCGAAGCGAATTGGTCTTTCCCTTAATGCGGTGATTATCGTTGCTCTGGATGAGTATTTAAGGGTTCGTACTGGAAAAAAATCTGGTTCCTTAATTGATTCTGTAGCAGCTGAAAAATCAAATGTTCTTGATTCTGCGAATACGAATGATCTTGCCCAGGCTGATGTTCTTGTTTCTCGAAATGCTCCTTGTTCTTGTGGCAGTGGTAAAAAATATAAGAAGTGTTGTGGTTCCTATCAAATAACAAAGAGTTTACCGGGAAGCCCGCTTTTTGGACGATCCGGTGGAACGACTTGTTGTTAGGCGTTTTGTCGACTGAGTTATTAATAGGAGTGATCTCAATGCTTCATTGACCGAAGCAGAATCATGAAATGCTTTTGCTATTTCAGGTTCAAGAATAATGACATTAGACCCTTCTTCAAGAAGCCGCCGGTAGTATTTACCCCTAACTGCTTTAGAATAGTCAAAATCATATTCGGGGCGAAGATCGTCGACAACTGGTTTACTTGCTTTGCTTTTCATGTTTTTTCCTTTCATGGGTTGTTGCCGGTCTGGCGCTTATGATACGAGTATTCTTTCCCCTCTGTGTGTGCAATAATGAGAAGGCGCGTTTTAGAGGAGAAACCGATTGTTATGAAACGCTGTTCTTCTACCGAATGATCGGGATCATCAAAGGTGGCTGAAAAAGGGTCGTAAAAAGCAGTGACGGCTTCATCAAAGGAAACGCCGTGTTTCTTGAAATTCTCTTTGGCCTTCTTTGTATCCCATTCAAATTGCATTTGTCTATTTTATCGCATCTATATTATTATATCTACGCCTAACGAATAGCGTTTTATCAATTGTCCAGCCATTATAAAACCATATAGTTGTATTCTATAGTAAATTTCCGTAAAACCTGCAAATGATATTTATGTGAACGGGATGGCTTAACAAATCATCAAACTTTTCTTTGAATGGCACTGTATTTCCCGGAAAAATCAGAAGTCATAATTATAAGTCTGTTTGAGCTTTTTTAGATAATGGTTTTTGGACTCCATGGCTAAAGAAACATTATTCTCTTCTTGTCCCTTATTTTTTTTAATATCCCAATAACGATGTTATGTTAATCGCTTTAGGGAATAAATGCCGTCAAATCCTGTGATTCGCTTGGGCGTTTTTTCATTAACCGATAGGAAATAACCTTTAAATTGCTGGTATAGTTCAGATACAAATGCCTTGCTGCCGATAATGCCCGAATCGGTAAAATAACGGCTGCGATGCAAAAACCTGTCCACGCGGCTGATTTCATATGAGCGTTTTCGTTCTTTATTTACGATAGCAGCAGGGATAGTCTTTTTATTTTTCTGTTCAGACCTGTCAATTGCTCCGGCTTCGTATACATATCGCCGATAACGGTTCAGCAGCTTTTTATTATCCGAATGTCCGAATTCTTTTAAACCGAAATCCCAGGATAGAAAATCATCCTTGTTGCCGGTTTGAACATGATAGCCGATTGAATTCCATCTGTAATCATCAGGCCTTTCAACTATTCCAGCACGTACTGGGTTCAAATCAATATATGCCAGACAATGAATAATGGTATTGCCGTTTTCAACTATAACGCTTTTAAACCTTTCTGACCAGAGAGTTCCTTTGCGATTGCGGTTTTTATTAAAACTTCTTGAAAATGTTTGTTTTATCTCACGCATAAACTCAGACAGGCTTGACCATTTGACTCTGTACCGGTCAATGTGATCTGCTGAAAAACATTTGTCGTTTCTATAATAAAGCATTGGCCTATTGACTTAGCTGACCCAATTATTTATAATAAACATCATGAGCAGCAATATTGGGGTTAAGCAAAATTATGGGGAAATGAGTTGGTTGATTTTCCAGGAAGACTTTCAGAGTGAAGATGACTGTTATGCCTGGCTGCTCAAAACTCGCTGGCCAGAAGGATTTATTTGTCCTAAATGCGGGAGTAAGGATTATTGGTCAATTTCAGCTCAACAACAATTGTATAAATGTAAAAGTTGCCGCAATAGGGTTTCTCTGACCTCGGGGACTATTTTTCACAAAACGAGAACACCTTTACTAAAATGGTTTATGTTAATTTTTAGAATGGCTACTTCTAAAACCGGAGTATCCATAAATGAAATGGCGAGAGAACTGGAGATCAATGACTATAAGACAGTTTGGACAATGGCCCATAAGATACGAAAAGCCATGGCAGATCGAGATAACCAATACAAGTTGGCAGGGTTAGCAGAAATGGATGAATCTTTTTTCGGTCCAAGCTTTTCAGGCAAAAGAGGCCGGGGAGCAGAGAAAAAAGAATTGGTTATTGTTGCAGTTTCCATTTGGAGAGATAAAGCAGGAAAAGAGCGGCCTGGTTTTGCTCATGCGTTTGTAGTAGAAAAGGCAGATGCAGAGACTATCGAGAACATTTTAAAACGCCTTGATGTTTCAGCGGAAGAAAGGAAGCCTTTAATAGATGTCATCCGTTCAGATGGCTGGAGGAGCTATCAAACTGTTACAAAAAAGTTGGGAATAGTTCACCATAGGGCTTTATTGATCCAAAAGATTCTATGAAATTGCTGCCCTGGACTCATAAGATAATTGCCAATGCAAAATCAGTTTTTGCAGGCCCGCATAGAGGCGTATCGAAAAAGCATCTCCAGAGCTATCTTTCAGAGGTATGCTATCGTTTCAATCGTAGGTTTTGGAATAAGGAAGTGTTCCATCGCTTATT
>NZ_JBAMMY010000008.1:0-1186 GCF_051233685.1 Desulfobacterium sp. N47 | reverse complement strand
CCGCCAGGAGGGGCGTGGCATAGGACTTGTCAATAAGATAAAGGCTTATGCCCTTCAGGATCAGGGGCTTGATACAGTTGAAGCCAATGAAAAATTGGGTTTTAAGCCGGATTTGAGAAATTATGGTATAGGTGCACAGATCTTGGTTGATCTTGGTGTAAAAAAAATGAGGCTTATAACAAATAACCCCAAAAAAATGATCGGGCTTGAAGGATACGGATTAAATGTTGTTGAGCAGGTTGGAATTGAGATTGGAGCAAATCAATATAACAAAGGATATCTTTCATGCAAAAAAATTAAAATGGGGCATCTTATAGAAATGGATGGAACATCGTAACCATAATGTTGTTTAGTATTCTTAAATATAGAGGATTATATGTCTAAAATAATCGATGCCAAGTTTATTGTAAAAGGCAAGAAATTTGCGATTGCAACAAGCCGTTTTAATGATTTTATTTGATCAATTTCCTTACAATGCTGGAGAGTTTTGATTCTATCGATTCCTAAATTCAAATGAACTACCCCGTAGCAAGCTAAGAGGTATCTGAAAACAGGCCTAACTGCAAAGGTTGGCCATGATTTTTTTAACCTGCTTCAATCCCTTGCTTTTTTACATACTCTTGAATCGTATTTTCATTTGTATGGCGACTGACTATTGTTATGAAATAACCTTTTTTACCAAAATTCCCCACCCAACAGTTTGCCTTTAACTTTTGGGACCTTTTTGAATATTTTTCTTGCTGTTATGCTTTCTACTGTTTTTACTATTTTTGTTGGGCTATGACTATATCAACCTAAAACTGACCCATCCTGGCGAAGGTTAAATTCATGGTTTTTTCTTTCTGTCATAGACAGGGGAACATCGTTTTCCTCTCAGTTAGCCCCTTTCTTCTTACTGAGATTTTCCCGCAGCCAGTAACTTTCCCAGTTACAGTTAATGATATAGACTTTATGGTTTCGCTAATCTAAAATTGACCCCTTTTGGGCCTAAACGATAACCCAAAATTGACCCCCCAAAAAGCGAACTCTGATAATGAGATTGTCCGGACGGCAATCAAAAATTATTGGAGGAAAGGAGAATGCTTACGGTGGATCAATATGATTTTATTCGGACGAGTCATCGGGTTTATGGCAAGAAGGTAAAGGAGATAGTCAGAGAAACGGGTCATTCGAAAAACACGATCAA
>NZ_JBAMMY010000135.1:0-6596 GCF_051233685.1 Desulfobacterium sp. N47 | reverse complement strand
TTTTTTATCTGTCCCGAAGAAGAATGGATTTCTTTAAGGACCACGAACATTATTGAACGCCTTAACAAAGAATTTAAACGCAGAACAAAACCGATGGAGATCGTAGCCGGGGAGAACGCCTGCTATACTCTCCCGGCATTTATCTGTCTTAAAATGGAGTTACACTGGAAATCAAACCCTATCGGAAAAGTGCGTAAGAGTCTGCCATTCTTTCAAAAACCGGCTGATAAAAATTTTACACAAAAACTTGACAGTACCCAGTTTTTATGAGAATATTGGTTTTTAAGACTGCATGCAGCTTATTTGCTGTACTTATCAAGTTAATATGGTTATACATGATGATATCTGAGTTGCATTTTTATGACGGTTGCCATAAAAATGTCATGTATTAGCTGTAAGCAAATTTATGCACTACTTGTTCTTTTGCTGTAACTTTAAAATGTATTAATAGTCACAAAACCGGAATAAATTTTGTCCGAAATTACCGGATTTATCAGCTCTATTGCAGTTGATTGTTTTTAATTCTTTAAGCACAATAATGCCTGATAAGGATTGTTTACGATAATATTTCACAGACGAACTGGAGGAAAACGAAAATGAGTATGGAAGTCAGATCTCCGATGCAGGGATCGATTCTGGAAATTCTGGTTAAGGAAGGCGACAAGGTAGCCGAAGATGATGAACTCTTTATTCTTGAAGCAATGAAAATGGAAAATCCCATCTATGCTCCGTCAGGCGGAATGGTAAAGGAAATTAAAGTAAAGAAGAAAGATACTGTCGATGCGGACCAGTTATTGATGCTTATAGAATAGAATATTAAATCACAGAGGAGATTTGATATAAATGAATGAAAGCATAATGTTATCTGCACTCAAGGTTTTTGCCTGCGGTTTCAGCGGTGTATTTGCAGGTTTGCTAATGTTAATGTGCTGCGTCAAAATAATGAGTGCTGTTATACTTAAAATAAAACCCAAAAAGGCGGATTAGAATGAAAGGCGGTGCAGAAAATGGCTGATAGCTTTCCATTGTTGAATCAGATAATATTAAATACCGGTTTTCTTCATATACAGGTCGGTCATGTAATAATGTGGATTGTAGCTTTTATTTTTATTTATCTTGCTATTAAAAAGGGATTTGAACCGCTTCTTCTTCTGCCTATCGGCTTTGGAATACTTATCGTAAATTTGCCTTTAGCGCCAATTATGGGCATATCACAAGGCGCGGAGGGACCTCAAAGGGATTTGATCCGTTGGTTTTATGATTTCGGAGTAGCCACTGAAATTATCCCCTGTCTGATTTTTATGGGAGTAGGCGCTCTTACTGATTTCGGGCCTATGATTGCAAATCCTAAAACCCTTATTCTGGGAGCTGCCGCACAATTTGGAGTATATGTTGCTTTTTTCGGGGCTATTATATTCGGATTCAGCCTAAAGGAAGCTGCATCTATCGGCATTATAGGAGGGGCCGACGGGCCCACATGCATTTATCTTACTGCCAAGCTGGCCCCTCACCTCCTGGGCGCCAATGCCTTGGCTGCTTATTCCTATATGGCAATGGTGCCGCTTATTCAGCCTCCTATCATGAGACTTCTCACTACTGAAAAAGAGCGAAAAATCAAAATGAAACAGATGCGCCCTGTTTCAAAAACTGAAAAGATCGTTTTCCCTTTAGTCGGCGCAATAGTTATTTGCATGCTGGTTCCTCCGGCAGCTCCTTTAATGGCTATGCTGTTTCTGGGAAACCTTTTCAGGGAGAGCGGGGTTGTAGAAAGGTTAAATCATGCCGCCCAGAATGAATTACTAAACATCGTCACCATATTTTTAGGTGTAGCTGTTGGCGCCACGATGGCCGCTGAAAAATTTCTTAAACCGCAGCCGATTTTCATCTTCGTGCTGGGACTTGCCGCTTTTGCATTCAGTACCGTAGGCGGTATCCTGATAGCAAAACTAATGAATCTTTTCCTTAAAGAAAAAATCAATCCTCTCATTGGTTCCGCCGGTGTTTCAGCCGTTCCTATGGCTGCAAGGGTAGCGCAGGTTGAGGGGCAAAAGGCGGATAAGCACAATTTTCTTCTTATGCATGCTATGGGACCAAATATAGCCGGAGTCATTGGCACCGCAATAGCAGCAGGACTCTTTCTGACTATGCTAAAATAAAAATCTGCTGGAAGGCCGATGATAAAATCTGAAACCCCGGACAATATCAAAATTGCCATGCTGGGTTCCTTCCCGCCTCTTAGAGGACTCAGCAGTTATTGTCTGGAACTTGCTTTATCAATAGCTGATCTCGTTGATACGGAATTTATCTCATTTAAAAAACTATACCCTTCTTTTATTTACCCCGGCGGAGGGCTTAATGAAGATAATACTTTTCCGGCTATCAATCATCCAAAACTTAATATAAAACGCAGACTGACCTGGTATAATCCCTTTACGTGGCTGAAAGAAGGCCTGTTTGGCGATGCGAATCTATTGCATGCCCAGTGGTGGAGTCTGCCGCTTTTTCCCATCTATTTTATTATATGCAGCTGCTATAAAATACGCCGTAAGCCTATAGTTATTACAGTTCATAATGTTTTGCCTCACGAGAAATCATTTGCATATAAAAAGCTAAGCGGTTCGCTGTTCCGTTTGGCTGATCATCTTATTGTTCATACAGCAAAAAACAAAGAGCAGATGATTACTGTTTATGGAATTTCATCTAACAAAATTAGTCTGGTTCCTCATGGTTCTTTGGATTTTCATGTAAAACAAGGAATTGAAAGAGATAAGATCAGAGAAGAAATGGGTTTTGATACAAAGGATAAAATCATTCTCCTTTTTGGAGCTATTCGCGCATATAAAGGAGTCGATACGGCTATTAAATCTTTTGCCCAGGTTTTGGCAAAAATACCCGAATCACGTCTTTTGATAGCAGGAAAATTATGGGAAAAATGGGAACCCTATCATAATTTAATAAAAGAGCTTAATTTAGAAAACTATATTTCAACTTATCTTGATTATATACCTTCAGGTGAAGTATATAGATACTTTACGGCATCAGACATTGTGATTCTGCCATACCATCACTTTGACAGCCAGAGCGGTGTGGGAGCTACTGCAATTTCTTTCCGCAAGCCGCTTATTGTAACAGATGCAGGCGGATTACCAGATCTTGTTTGTGACCAGCGTTTTGTTGTCCGGCCAAACGATGTATCTTGTCTTGCAACTGCAATAATTGGTTGCATAAATGACCCTGTTCAACTAAAAGCAATGACGGATGCATCGGAAATTATTACCAACAAACTTGCATGGCCGGAAATAGCCAATAAAACATATTCCATATACAAAAGATTGACGGACTAGTAAAAAAACCTTTAATGAGGCATAACTTGTGAGCTATCTTAAAGAAGTGCTTCCTAAGATTATTCGATACCGCCTCGCAAGGAAGAAAATCATACCTTGCGGTTTGCCTATAAATCTTACTTTTTCTGTTACAAACAAATGCCAGTCCCGTTGTCGAACCTGTAGTATATGGGCAATCTATGAAAAACATCCTGAAAAAAAGAACGAGGAATTAACAATTGATGAAATTGAAAAAATTTTTCGTTCTATGGGTCATATCTATATATTTAACATCAGCGGCGGTGAACCTTTTTTGCGGCCTGATATTGCCGAAATAATAAAACTTGCCTGTAAATACTTGTCTCCAGGCATTATTCACATCCCGACAAATGCCATAGATTTTGAACTTGTGGGAAATAAAACCCGTCAAATTATAGATTTTCTAAAATCAGACTTTCCTAAAACGCATTTGACGGTTAAACCCAGCCTGGATCATATAGGAGATAAGCACGATAATATCCGGGGAGTAAAAGGCAATTTTGAAAAAGTCATGACTCTGTTTAACAGGCTTAAAGCGATGCAGCCCGATTTCCCCAATTTTCATGCTGAGCTTGGCACTGTTATATCCAGATGGAATGTTAGCGACATAGAAGAAATCGCTGCTTTTGTGACATCGCTTGCAGCCGACAGCTATAGAAATGAAATTGCCGAACAGCGATTTGAAATGTTTAACACAAAAAACTCTATCACACCGGAAGCTGAAGACTATGAAAAGGCGATAAAATACTTTGTTTCTCATATCAGAGCCAATATGAAAAACCGTTTGTTTTTTCTCAGGCTTACAAATGCTTTTCGTCTGGTTTATTATTCTCTTGCCGTTCAAATTCTTAAAGAAAAACGCCAGGTTATCCCCTGTTATGCAGGCATTTCAAATGCCCATTTATCGCCTTACGGCGATGTCTGGGCCTGTTGCACCCTTGCTTACGAAAAATCTATGGGAAATTTGCGTGATTATAATTATAGCTTCAAAGATCTTTGGAACAGTATCCAGGCGGATACAGTTCGTAATGACATATATAGTGGAACATGCAGTTGTCCTCTTGCAAATCAGACATATTCAAATATGCTGATGCACGGACCTTCTCTGGTCAAAGTTCTGCATGAAATGATAAAATGAGAGGAATAACATGCGATACTTGATAACCGGTTCAACCGGATTTATCGGACCCTATCTTGTGCGCAGATTGATTTCCAGCGGTAATACATTAAGATGTATGATTCGGAAAGGAAGTAATATTGATGCTCTGAAAGAATTTGATGTCGAATATGTTACCGGCGACATCACCGACCCTGCATCTCTTTACTACATTGCTAAAGATGTGGATTGTCTGATTCATATGGCGACACTCGGGCACATGAGCAATTTTACCGTAAGTGAATTCATGTTTGATGAAGTAAATGTCCGGGGTACTTTAAATATCATGAAAGCAGCTCTATCGGCAGGTGTTAATAAAATCATTCATTGCAGCTCTGTTGCTGCAATGGGAATTTGTCCGGATATTCCTGCAACAGAAAAAAGCATATGTTATCCCCATCACCCCTATGGAAGAAGCAAGCTGAGAGCTGAAAAAGAAGTTTTGAACATGGTTAAACAGGAAGGCCTGCCTGCAGTCATAATAAGATTTTCAATGGTATATGGTCCAGGCGATACAAGAGATATGTTGAAGCTTACACGCATGGCAAAAAAAGGATTATTTCCCAAAATTGGCAATAAGGCCAAGCTGACTCCGCTTATACACGTTGAAGACGCCGTGGAAGGAATTTTGGCAGCAGTAGAAAAAGGCAAACCGGGTGAGATTTATCTTATAACAAACCGGCAATCTGAAGAATTCGACAACATACGTAAAATTATCCAGGAAGCATTGGGTATTCGAAAAACTTCATTGTATATTCCTGAATGGATAGCATTGGTTATAGCTTCATTTGTTGAAAAGACATTTTCTTTTTTTGGGAAAACACCCCCGGTTTCGAAAAAAAATATAGAATCTACTTTGGCAGACCGTGTTTTTTCTATTGAAAAAGCACAAAAAGAGTTGGGCTTTAATCCAAAAATCAATCCTTATGACGGAATCAAAGAAACTGTGGATTGGTACAAAGAAAAGGGATGGATATAAAGTGGGAAAAGAGATAGAAGTATTCGGGGTAACTTATGACAGATATGTTCTGCTGCAGCTGCAAAAGATTTTTACACAGCAATATAATTTAAAAACAGTAGTTGAAATGCCGAGCCACGGCGCAAAAGCCGCCGGATCTTTGTATTCAATAGGCTTCGGACTTGCGGGCTGCAACGTTACACTCGTAAACCCTGAACAGGATATGATTTATGGATGGGAAAAAACAGGAATTGAAAATAGAGTTGAAACAGTTTCAAATATAAATGTTTATAATTCAGGTTTTAAAAATAATCAGTTTGATCTTGCCTGGAATTTTGTCACATGGACGGAACTTGATAATCCTCCAAATTATCTTTTGGAAATGAAGCGTGTTTCAAAAAAATATGTACTTCTTGTTACATGTAATAATTTTCAGCCCGGTTATCCTTGGCACAGGCTGATTCACAAAGTATTCGGCTTTCCGTGGACACACGGTCAAGTAAAATACAACCATATTACCAAAGTTAAAAAGCTTTTTAAAGATTCAGGGATCAATGTAATTGAATACGGCGCTATCGATACACCCGGCTGGCCCGATCCAAGCGGCCCAAGAGATATAAGACTTCATAAAAGATTCGGAAGTAAAAATGAAGAGCCGCCAAAGGAAAAGCCGTTATGGGAAGTACCTTTTATTGAATATGTACGAACCGGAATATATCCGGGCTGGATGAAGGCATTAGGCAAATGGGATATGACGTTTAGGGAGGGAGTATTAAAGCTGCCTATGAGTCATTTGTTTTATGTGCTGGGGAGAAAGTGAATTTCTCATCTTTATGTCCTTGACATAAAGAAATAACGGCCCTATTGTTTCTTTATGGAAAAGAAAGAAATAATCAAAACCCTTGAGCTAATTTCAAAACGATAAAAGGCAGCTTGTTAAACAGATCAACAACTGAAATTCCGGTAATAGAGCGGATTTGAGGGCTCCGATTTTCATTGGAGAACCACAAAAGGCAATAAATGCCGAGTTTTTGACAATACCTGCCCGATCGTTTTGTAAAAACGTTATTATAAACGAAAGCTTATTCGTTCTTTGTCATTGAAGCAATCGAAATATCTG
>NZ_JBAMMY010000007.1:0-1104 GCF_051233685.1 Desulfobacterium sp. N47 | reverse complement strand
TAACGACGGAAATAACCCACGCCGCCGCCGGCCAAGGATAAAAAACGTAACTTACTCGGCGTTGGGTTAATTGATTTGTTATAAAAGGATTGTAATATGCAAAACATAAACGCCAAAAATAAGAACGCAATAACGTCTTTTACCTTCCAAGGGTCTTCAAAAATTCTGAAACGATATCCGCCTTCAGCGCAAGTGGGTCAAGACTTACGCTTAATATCTTATGACAATGAGGGCATATAGACGTTTTGAACATTTTGGTTTTCCTTTATTATGTATTTTTTGTTTTATAATGCTTGAAATCAGCGGCACGTGGCTTTATCCGTGTCCGCTGGATTGATTTGTTAGCCCATTTTTCTACTGTTCTTCGTTTTTTAGACGGGATTCCCACATTCGGGGGTCTCTACTGAGATGCATTATCGCTACAACAAGAATTATTTCTCCTCTAATCTGATAAATAACTCCATAAGGAAATCTATTCGTTCTACAACGGCGAGTTCGTTTCGATAGAGGAGACCATGCTTCTGGATATTGAACAATTCGCTCTAATGTTCTCTTTACTTCTGCCGCAAACTCAAAACCGAGCCCTTCACTTTGCAAATTGTAATAGGCAATAGCATCTTTGAATTCAGCCTTAGCAGGAGCCAGAAAATCAATTTTCATTATTTTTTTTGTTTCTCGATTTCTTCAAAAACATTCTTTGCAGGAATTGCTGCTATGTCACCCCGCTCAAATGCATCAATTCGGCTTTCTGCTTCTTGAGCCCACAAAGCGTCCCTATCTTTCCGCGATGAAAATTCAAAACTGGAAAGTAGGTTCTCGATTAACTCTGCTCGTTCCATAGGCGGTAATTCTAAAGCCTTTGCAAGAATCTCTTCTCTATGTTCTAACATTCATGCCTCCTTTCATTCATTTTAAAGAAGTATAGCACGCCATATACATATTGGAAATATTGTTTTTTTTGGCTAACGACGGAAATAACCCACGCCGCCGCCGGCCAAGGATAAAAAACGTAACTTACTCGGCGTTGGGTTAATTGATTTGTTATAAAAGGATTGTAATATGCAAAACATAAACGCCAAAAATAAGAACGCAATAACGTCTTTT
>NZ_JBAMMY010000004.1:0-5948 GCF_051233685.1 Desulfobacterium sp. N47 | reverse complement strand
AATTGGCGCGGCAAACCTCTTGTCAGCCATGAAGTTATCATTAGTCTAATTTCATCCACAACTACCCAAAAGGGTCTTATTGTAAAATGTGAACTGGATGAAAATAAGTATCCCAAAGGCATACAGGTATCTGATGAAGATATTCTAAAAGTGAATATGAAGATGGATGATTTTCATGGAGAGTGGAATTACACCATCTTACCGAACACAAGCTAATATGTTACAATAATATTATGACAGACTCTTAATAGGTGTGTATAAAAAATATCTGCAAATCCATCAATTGTTGCGGCCGAAAATAGCTACAGCGCAATTTGCACCCGGAACACCACCCAAATTATGGCTTAATGCGATTCTTGCATTTTTTACCTGCCGTTTACCGGCTTTTTCCAGAAGCTGGTTATATAATTCATATACCATTCTTATTCCGCTTGCTCCGAGCGGATGACCGAAGCATTTAAGACCGCCATCCGTATTAACCGGCAAAGCTCCGTCAAGTGCAAAACGTCCTTCTTCAACGTCTTTTTTCCCTTCTCCCTTGGCGCTTAACCCAAGATCCTCATAAATAAAGAGCTCATGAATAGTAAAACAATCATGTACTTCAGCAATATCTATCTCTTCGTGGGGATTTTTTATGCCTGCTTCCTTATAAGCGGCCGCGGCTGCCCTGAGATTTTCTTCCATATGCAAAAAGTCATAATCGGTTGTGAGAAACGGCTGACCGCTGCCGCTGCTTACTCCAAATCCTTTTATTAATACATAATCTTTTTTGAGACTCTTTGCTATCTCAGGCGTTGTAAGGATAGCAGCAGATCCACCATCGCTTATGCCGCAGGCATCATAAAGACTCAAGGGATACGCTATCATAGGGGACTTTAATACGGTCTCAATGGTTATTTCATTTCTAAGATGAGCATTTGGGCTCATCGTTCCGTTATGATGATTCTTAACCGCAATTCTGGCCAGCAGTGTTTTGCCTTCCTCCAGACTCAGCCCATGATGGTGAAAATATCTGGTAGCTAATTTGGCAAAAAACTGTGCAGGCGCCGTCCTGACATCTACCCTGCTGTAATCGGGTGGCATGCGTGCCCAGTTAAAGCCTGAATTATGGTCCTTTAATTTCTCCATACCGCATGCTATTACTATATCGTATGCTCCTGATGCCACTCCGTAAGCAGCATTTCTTAATGCTTCGGTTCCGCTGCAGCAGACATTTTCAACGCGGGTAACAGGCACATAGTCCAATTTCAAAGGACGGGTCAGTATAGTCCCTGAATTTCCGGTAGTTACCGTCCCGAGCCAGCCTGCCTGTATATCCTTTATATCAATTCCGGCATCTTCAATCGCTTCCATGCAGGATTCAAGCACCAGGTCGTCCGGGCTTTTGTCCCAGAGCTCTCCAAACTTGGTGCAGCCCATACCTACAATCGCGACCTTATCTTTGATTCCTTCCATATTTATTTCCTCCCTAATATATTTTATTACTGAAACCGCACAGGCATGGCTTTCCAATAGTAATGGTAAATTCCCTCATCAAAGAATATCTTCCGGAAGGTCATCTCAACTTCCATCCCTACCTTGACTTCTTTAACATCTCTATCCGTCATATAGACTTCCGCTCTTCCGCCGCCCTCAAAATCGATAATGGGCAAAACGGTAGGTTGATCGACCATGCTTGAAAAATCCATGGAATAAGTAAAAACTGTGGCCTTTTTATCGGACAGTTTCACTTCATCATATTGATCTACGGAATGGCACTTTACGCAAACCCGCTGGGGAGGAAACTGAATGACCCCGCAATCCTTGCATTTGCTTCCGCAAAGCGTCAATATTCTGCTGCGTTCACGATAGATAGCAGGTACAGCCGTGTTTTCCTGGTAATTTGAGTAATAAATCTTTTCATGTTCGGGGTTGAGAAGCCCGCGCCACACAAGATAAGTCGTGTAGGCAGAAATCATTTTTTTGGAATCCAGTTGCGCTTTTACACCATTTTTATTTCTTATCTTATCAATCTGCTCAGTAACTTTGATTGCTATGGCATCAGCTCCGTCTCCATAACCGAGAAGAAGTATTCTGTCGCCCGGCTTGGCCTCATCAAGAGCTGCTGCAAGCTGAATAAGAGCAAAAGATGCCCCTGTATTGCCAAGTACGTCAAGCATCGGATTCTGAAGCTGGGTGGCGGGATCAAATCCGAGCATTTTTGCCAGCTTTGCTGAGCTTTTAGTATCCGGTGTATAAAATACCAGTTTGGAAAAATCGGCAGGCTTCAAATTGCTTTTTTTCATAAGACCGGCAACCGCCTGGGCGGCAATCTTCAGATAACCCTCGGTCAGCCCGAAACGGGCTTCCCAGAACCTGACGAATTTATCATCCTGAGTACGCCATATATCAAGAATATCACATGAGACTGAATAAGATGCTTCTATTTCGGCAGCCACATCAGTGTCGCCTATCACAAAGGCAGCCGCTCCATCACCGAATGTACGCTCATGTTGCTCCATAGGAAGCCCCATCCGCGTATCAGCTGCGGTAACCATAGCCTTTTTCATACTTTTTGCAGCAACAGCGTCAAATGCCGACATAAGTGCAGATGTTCCACCTTTCAGGGAATTTGCAATGTCGACAGTCCCAATTCCCTGCGGAAGATCACAGGCAGCAGCAATCACGGATGCAGCCTGCTTTTCCTTGTATGGAAAAGTTGTTGAGGCAAAAAAGACTTTTTCAATTGAGGCTCTGTCGGAGCCTTTAAGACAATTTAGCCCGGCCGCTACTGCCATAGTTAAACTATCCTCATCAAAGCAGGCAATGGCTTTTTCAGTCTTCATGCCCATTGCCTTACCGCCCATTCTCCAAAGGGGAACGTAGCTCCCGTAAGACGTTATCCCTACCATTTTTTGCTCCTTATACTTTAATGTTTTGAAGCTCTCTGCAATAAAAACGGATTACAAATTATAAATACCTTGGTTCAATTTTATACTATGCATGCGTAACCCATATATAAAAACATATAATGGACCCCGAAATTTGAACTGATGGTTAAGCTGCTTTTTCTGTGATATTGACTCCATTATAAAGGAAACAGAATGAGAAAGCAATATCCAGGGAATTTTAAAGCAAAGGTTGCATTGGAAGCCATCAGGTCAGAGGATACGATAGCGGAGTTGTCATCCAAGTATGAGATTCACAGAGCCTTGGTTATGCGATGGAAAAAAGAGGCTTTGTCGGCCTTGCCGGATATTTTTGGAACCGGCAAAGAACGAGAGCAAAAGGTACGTGCTTTCATGGAAATTGAGCAACACCCTTGCGGCCGACTTTTGCGTGGAGGCGCTTAATGAGGCTCTCGAACAATGTCAGCCGGAAATATTCAACACCGACCAAGGCAGCCAGTATGCGTCCAGTGAATTTTTAAAGCCGCTTAAAGCCAGAGGCATAAAAATCAGCATGGACTCAAAAGGACGAGCTTTGGATAACATTTTCGTCGAAAGGCTGTGGCGAAGCGTGAAATACGAAGAGGTCTATATTTCAGAATACCGTACCGCCAAGGAAGCCTTTTCGTCCTTAAAGAAATATTTTGTGTTCTACAACAACTGCCGGTTTCACCAGGCCTTAAATTACAAGACTCCGGCTGAGGTGCATTATCAAATGAGTGTTTTTATAGTTTTCATTCTTCCCCCTTTTTATTTTAACTACTCAATAAGTTGCCTCAATAATTATATAATTTTTATTAACTCAGTAAAACTTTTCCTCAAAATCCCTTTTATATCACCTCCTTAAATTAAAGTGCCAAAGTGTTATATTATTAATTACTTAAAAACATTGAATATAATTTATTCATTTCAATAAAAATCCTTTCAATAGATTACCAAAAAATCAAAGGACTTTTCATACTGCTGTTGTGTAAATCAAGAAATGTCATTTCGACCGCAGGGAGAAATCTAAGATTTTAAGCCATGAAGGCTCATCCGAAATGACAGAGTATCATTGACATGACACTACCTATATTACCTAAGTATTACATAAGTAGATTTAAAGTAATTGTATTACATTGTGCAATATACAGACCAGTATTGTTAAAAATACAAAAAATAAGGAGGGTTACTATTTTGTATCAGTATTTGGTTGAAATATCAATATTCTGATGTTATATGTGACACCGATAATTTCGTATTGTTGTTATTTATAGTTTTCCTCGATCAAGATTTCGATATTGGATAGCCTCCGAAACATGATCGGCCTCAATATCCGTTTTCCCTGCAAGATCGGCTATTGTTCGGGAAATTTTTAAAATGCGGTTGAAAGCCCTTGCGGAAAGCCCGAGTTTATCAACGGCAGATTCGATAAAACCGCAGGCAACATCATCAATTTTACAGTATTTTTTGATATGCCTGCTGTTCATCTGGGCATTACAGTATATTTTAGATTTATTGAATCTTTCAGTCTGAATAAGCCGCGCTGCTGAAACACGCTTTTTTATTTCTTCCGAACTTTCGGAAGGAAAATCTGTCATAAGATCTCTGTATGCCACTGCCGGGACCTCAACATGAATATCAATTCTGTCCATTAAAGGTCCTGAAATTTTCGATCTGTATCTGTGTATTTGTTGATATGTACATTTGCATTCATGTTTGGGATCGGAAAAAAAGCCGCATGGACATGGATTCATGGCTGTCACAAGCATAAAGCTTGCCGGATATGTAATGGTTGTTAAGGCTCTCGAAATTGTAACCTTCATGTCTTCAAGAGGCTGACGCAATACTTCAAGCACATGTTTTTTGAATTCGGAAAGCTCGTCTAAAAAAAGGACTCCGTTATGCGCAAGACTCACTTCTCCCGGTCTCGGCGCATGACCTCCTCCTATTAAACCTGCATCTGAAATCGTATGATGAGGAGATCTGAAAGGTCTTTTTACAATCATGGCATCCCCTTCTTCGAGCATGCCAACAACACTGTATATTTTTGTGGTTTCAAGCGCCTCATCAAAAGAGATCGGGGGCAAGATAGAAGGAAGTCTTTTAGCCAGCATGGTTTTTCCTGAACCAGGGGGCCCTATCATTATAATATTATGTCCGCCGGCTGCTGCAACTTCGAGTGCCCGCTTCGCATGTTCCTGTCCTTTTACCTCTGAAAAATCAACTTCAAACCTGCTGTTTTCATCAAACAATAAGCTTATATCGGTTTTTGCTGCTTCAAGTTTTTCAGAGTTACGAAAAAATTCAACAACCTGAGACAGGGTTTTTACCGGAAAAACCGAAATCCCATCAACAACTGAAGCCTCCTTCCCGTTATCAAAAGGTACTATTATACCTTCATATCCTGCGGCTTTAGCTGCAAGGGCCATTGGAAGAGATCCGTTCACAGGTTTTATGCGCCCATCCAAAGAAAGTTCTCCGAGGACAGAATATCCCGAAAGCCTTTTTTGCATAATTACTCCTGTAGCTGAAAGAATTCCTATAGCAATAGGCAAATCAAATCCGGTTCCTTCTTTTTTTATGCTGGCGGGGGCAAGATTTACTGTAATCCTGTCATCCGGGAAAAAATACCCGGAATTAGCAATAGCGGATTTAACACGCTCCCTGCTTTCCTTTACCGATGCTTCAGGAAGCCCAACCGTAGTAAAAGAAGGAAGTCCTTTGGCAATATCCACTTCAACCTCAACGGGATAAGCATCTATACCGATAACTGCGCTGCTTAAAACCATAGCAAGCATGTACCCTCCTTATCTTATAATAACCAAAATACAGGATTTGAGACTTTTAAAATACAAATTTTGCTGATCAATTCTTAATATTTGCTATAAACTTATTATATATGAGGTAATTTCAAAAGTCTCGCATTGATCCGATTATTTTTATAAAAAGCAGTTGAAATACCAAATAACATATTGATTTAATAAAGAGAATGCTCTATTATCTTCTTAAATTCACCAATTCAAGAAAGGATGATAATAT
>NZ_JBAMMY010000331.1:0-21650 GCF_051233685.1 Desulfobacterium sp. N47 | reverse complement strand
TGTTGCACTTATATCCGCGGAAATAAAAAATTTGGCAAAAGAAACGAGCAGTGCCGGAAATATAAAATCTCTTGCCGCAAGGACTCTTTTCAACAGATTGCCGCTAATAGATAACATCCATCAAAGTTATTTTAATGTATTAAACTGGCTGCAATCAGGGGCGAAAACAGTTTTTTTGCAGGATGCCGACACTCCGGTTATACCAACGCAGCAACTGGTAGAAATAATCCTTTATTTAAGAAATAAGTTTCCTTCTATTGAAAGAGTTACATCTTATGCAAGAGCCAAGACTATTTACAAGAAAAAAGACGATGAAATTGCTGATCTGTTCTGCGCCGGTCTTACAAGATTACATATAGGGCTTGAGACAGGTGATGACGAATTGTTAAAAAAGGTTCAAAAAGGTGTAACGGCAGAAGAACATATAGTTGCAGGAAAAAAAATAAAGAAAGCCGGCATACAGTTCTCAGAATACATAATGCCGGGCCTTGGCGGAAAAATCATGTCAGTGCAGCATGCCGAGAATACGGCAAGAGTATTAAATGCGATTGATCCTGATTTTATAAGATCAAGGCCATTTAGCCCTTTGCCCGGAACACCGATGCTTGATGATTATTTAAACAAAAGGCTGCAGATACTATCTGCACATGAGCGGCTTAAAGAAATAAAGATACTTATAACAAACCTTAATGTTACCAGCAGAGTTTGCTTTGATCACTTCAGGAATCCGGCATATTATAATGCTACAGGACAGGTTGTCCATATTTTCAAGCAGGACTATGATGGGTATAAATTTCCCGATGAAAAAGAAACTGTTCTGGCTTTATTAGAAAAGGGGCTTAAAATCAGCGAAGATAAATTATTGCAAACCAAAGATTTTATTCATCTTGGCATTATTTAAGCTGAATATAGAACAATCGGTTCATTCCGTGCATGGCATAAAAGCTGATTTAAGCAAGTGGCAATTTTTTCCATGATAGGGGAAATATTTTCCACCTTGAAAAAAGGCTTTACAATAGGCATGTTCAAAATACGTTCGTACAAAGATATGAAAAAATTATTTTTATCTTATTTTTATGGGCATAATAAGTTATGGCTATATAATAAATTTGATCGTGCCCGAAAAATTAAAAATGGTTGCTCTGGAGGTATTTCCATTACACAGCTATAACATATCTATCTTTACAACATCTCTTGAGGTCGTCAGCTTATACTATTCTTGACGGGTCATTTTAATTTTTATCAAAAATCACATCAGTCTTAATCATACCTGCTCCGGATAATCATTTATAATTCGATACAGAAAGAAAAATGGTAGTATAAAAGAAGTAAAATAAGTTTTATGAAATGTAACTTAATGCAAATGTATGGCAGGCAAAAGCTGGCAGCAAAGAACTTCTATTGGCATATTCGTTGCTAAGCTTATAAGTACTTCCTTCCGGGATTTAGTTTTTTGTAACATCCAGGATAAAGAAAAACATTTGCAAAGGTTGAAATAAAAAAGCAAAGCCAAACATTGACTGGCGAGTCGGGGTGTGGAACTTGTCAATGAAAATGAGACACATTCATTAAGAGTTTAGTGTCGTAATGGATCACTATTTTCCGGTACCGGTTTATTTATCCATGCTTGCCTTCTCCGGAGCTTCGGGATTAGGAACAATAGCTTTAATCCCTGATTCACGCAGAGCGGCAGTTGTGGAAATTCCAGTCGCCCTGCGGGCTCCTTCCATTTCCACAACTTTTGGCTTAAGGTTCATAACCTTGATTTCCTTCTTTTCCATCTACTTTTCTCCTTCCCGCCCTACATTAAACTATTTGGGGGAAAGTGTCTCACTTATATTGGCACAGAGGCAACATGCTCTAAATTCGGGCTTCCTGGTCCCTTATTATTATTTATTGCTTTTCAAGATCAAAGGTCAGCGAAGTACCCTAATGATTATCACTTTACTGTTAAAATCTGTCAGTTGACTATAAGCAGTTAACTGTAAACCGATTAAAATCTTATTTTAAGTTTTCTTCTAAAACTACTTTGTTAAACTACTATTTTTGTCAAGTTAGAATTTCATTAGTTTTTTATGGTGATTTTTTAACGAAAGGCTTGAGAGAATCAAGAAGTTTAGGAAGGTGATGCAAAAGGACTATAAAAAGCCACCGGCAATTACTGCGAAATATCACAGCTGTTTTGTTTGAAATGATAAAAGTATTTCATAACTCTTTCAATGTAGTCTTCAGTCTCTTTGTAAGGGGGGATGCCTTTGCAGGAATCAACAGTGCCGGGGCCTGCGTTATATGCAGCCAGTGCCAGATCAAGCTTTCCATCGAACCGTTCCAGCAGTTTCTTGAAATATCGTGTTCCGGCTAAAATGTTTTCCCCAGGATCAAAAGGGTCTTTCATATTAAAAGCTTTCACGTTTTCAGGCATTATCTGCATTAATCCAAGGGCTCCGGCGCTTGATACGGCATTTGGATCAAAATCGGACTCAGCCTTTATCACAGCTTTAAGCAAAGGGAAAGAAACGCCATGCTTCTTTGATGCTTCAGTAATCATATGATCATATGCATTTGATGAGTATAATGACAAACGGGGCTTTGAAGTTTGTTTTTGGTTATCCTTAATAAAAACACGATAGTCATATGACGGATTTGTCGGAACATTAGTAAAATGTATAACACCTTCTTTATCAATGTATTTATAAATATCAGCATAGGCTGAAGTAGTATAGCCGGAAGTCATCACCATCATGATGAAACAAATGAAAAGTATTGTTATTTTCAGATAATATTTCAGCATATCTCAAACCAAAATTAAATCAGTTTTCCTCTAACACACTATTATTAAATTAAGTTTAAACTCCAGAGCCAGTTTCAAAAAGTTCCATTTAGGCCGATTTATGCGTTGGGCTCAAATTTTGCACGCAGTGAAGCATAGCGCTATCCTCGAAACACTAAATGTATTCATTTGGTTAAAATTTTCGCCCGCCTTTGACCTTGACCAAACTGAAACGTTTTGAAAGTGGCTCTCAATAATGTTTCTTTTATACTTTTAACATTATACATATTTTTCAGAGTTACTCAACCAAAACATGAAGCACACTTATATATGCTTTTTTTCAAGTCTTGCCACAGATTCTATATGAAACGTATGAGGAAACATATCAACCGGTTGCACTTCCATAACATCATAATAATCTTTTAAAACCAAAAGATCCCTTGCAAGGGTTGCCGGGTTACAGGAAACATAAACGATTCTTTCGGCGGATATATCGACAACCTGCTTTACCACATCTTTGTGCATCCCTACCCTTGGCGGATCAATTATAATTACATCGGGCTTTTTGTCGATCTTTGAAAAGCTGTTCTTAATATCTCCGGTAATAAAAGTACAGTTCGATATACCGTTTATTATGCAATTTTTCTTTGCATCCGATACAGAGCTTTCACAAATCTCGATACCGGAAATTTCAGAGGCATCTTCAGAAAGAAAAATTGGTATAGTACCTGTCCCGCTGTATAAATCGATAACCGTCTCTTTCCCGGAAAGCTGAGCAAACTCCTTTACTTTGTTATATAAAATTTGTGCCCCTTTCGTATTTGTCTGAAAAAAAGAATTTGCCGATATTTCGAATTCAAATACTCCGAGCTTATCTGTTATGCAGGAATATCCGGCAAGAACGTTTTCATATTCTCCAATAGCCACACCGGCTTTGCTTGAAGTAATATTATTTATTACAGAAACAACATCGGGATACTTTTCCATAAGCATATCTGACAAAGGTTTAACAATTTTATTCTCCTGGACAGAAGTAATGATATTTACCATCCATTTACCGTAGGCTGCCGAATTCCGAAGCATAAGAAAGCGCCAGAATCCTTCATGCGATCTGAGCCCATATACAGGGATATCGGAATTTTTTATAAAATCCTTTACATCATTTAAAATCAAATTTCCCGTATCAGGCTGCAAAAGGCAGGATTTTATATCAAGCACCTTATCAAAAGTTCCCGGCACATGAAGGCCTAATGCGAAACCGGCGGTTTTTTCTCCGGGTACAAATTCCGAAGGCAACACCCATTTTTTGTCTGAACAGGAAAATTCCATCTTGTTTCTGTATGCAAAGATCGATTCCGATGCAATAACCGGATGAACCAAAACACCTTGTAAAAGACCTATATGTTCCAAAGCTTCTTTAACATGCTGCTGCTTGTAATAAAGCTGACGATCATAGTTTAGAAACTGCCACTTACAGCCTCCGCAATAACCGCTGTATTCACAAGGCGGGGCTGTTCTATCCGGAGACGGCTCAATAATTTCCACTGCAGTTGCTTCTGCAAAACTCTTCTTTTTTTTTATTATGCGCGCTTTAACCCGGTCTGATGGAACAGCTTTATCCACAAAAACCGCAAGCCCGTCAACTTTGGCTATTGCTTTTCCGCCAAAGGCCATGCCGGTTATTTCAAGTTCAACAAAATCGCCTTTTTTTAATCCCATGCACAGTAATCCTTTGATTTAGCTTGATCTGAATATCTTATTCTTCCGTTAATAAAAATTGCCTTAATACTGCTTAAAGAGGATGGAATATCCGAAGGCATACCTTCTATTGCGATGAAAGTAGCGGGCTCTCCTCTTGCAATATGCCCGAATTCATTTATGCCAAGCAGTTCAGCACCGTTGAATGTAGCACATTTTACAGCTTCAGGCACCGAATAACCCGCCGTTATCAATAAATTGAGTTCTTCCTTTACAGCCAAACCGTGGTGAACGCCGGTACTTCCCGAATCTGTGCCGAGTGCAACTGTAACTCCATATTTTCTTGCATTTTCAATTTGTTTTAGCTGATGCTCAAGATTCATGCAGGTAACATCATATTCAACGCTTTTCTTTTCCATATGCTCCAGATAAGCTTTCATGGTACAAGCCGTAGGAACCCATATAATATTTTTTTTTGCCATTAATCCCAGGTTTTCATCTCCCATGAAAAAACCATGCTCTATCGAATGGCAGCCGGAAACCAGGGCAAACTCAACCGGCTTTTTGCCGTTTGCATGCACCATAACCTTAAGACCGAGTCTTTCGGCAATTTTTACTGCATCCGACAGCTCTTTGATGCTAAATTGCGGACCGGTTTCTTTGCTAAATTCCTTCAGGCTGTTTAAACCTGAATTTACTATCTTGATATAATCAATTTTATCAGAACAATTTTTTATTGCTTGGGCAAGAGAGCAATTTTTTTCCGGCGGCCTTCCTATCAATCCTCCATATCTTCCTGCCTTGTGCCATGCTTTTCCTGAAACTTTAATCTTAACCGGAGATTCCATTATGTCATGACATTCATTCAAATATCGCAATGAATGAGCGTATTTATCACCACCGTCTCTTACAGCTAAAACGCCATGAGACAAATGTTGGGCAATATGATTTGAAATGACGACTTTTGCATCAGCAAAGTTTATATCAAGCTGTTTTTTTCTGACAAAAGGATCAACGGTTCCTGACATGCAAAGATGGACATGGCTGTCAACCAATGGAGGAAGAATCGTGCATAAAGACAAATCCGCTGCTTTTATTGAGGGATCTTTAAATCCTGATTCATTTATGGAAACAATACTTTCCTTTTCGGTGCCTATTCTTACATTTTTTAAAACAGGGCCGCCGCTTCCATCTATCAGCCACCCTGCATCTATAAATTTCATATCAGACATACGCCCCTGAAAACGGACCTTGATTGTGTGAAACAACAAGCTCTTTTCTGATAAGATCAAGCGCAGTATAGGCAAATATTTTTTTATTCATCATACGGTTGCGGAAATTAAAGTTAAAAGTAAAACCCTTAATATCATCCGGTGTTGCAAGGCCCATACACACGATTCCTACCGGCTTATTCTCGGTGCCTCCGGAAGGTCCGGCAATTCCGCTGGTTGAAAGGCCGTAAGTTGTACCTGCAAGTTTTTTTGCACCAACAGCCATCTGCTTTGCCGTTTCTTCGTGCACGGCTCCAAACTGATCTATTGTCGCCTTTTCTACTCCCAGCACTTTAATTTTGGAATCATTTGAATATGTAATACCGGAAAAAACAAAATAATCCGAACTGCCTGAAACATTGGTAAGCATATCCGAAATCAAACCGCCTGTGCAACTTTCGGCAACAGCGATTGTGGCATTATTGTTTTTCAGAAGATTTCCTACCACAACTTCCATTGATTCGCCCTGAGGTGAAAGCACTTTATTGCCGAATATGTTCAAAACCTTTGCACAAGCTTCATCAAGAAGCTTAATAGTCTCGTTCTCATCTTTTCCCCTTGCATATAATTTCACATGAATCTCGGGAAAAGTTGCTCTTAAGCCGAATTTAATGCCGCCAAATTCTTCGATTAGGGGTAACAGATTTTCGTTTACCGCTGCTTCTGTAAGACCGAAGGTGGATATATTTTTAATAATACTGTACTCTCTAATACCTTCCTGCAGCTTGTTGATTTTTGGAATTACCGTTTCGGAAAGCATCCTTTTCATTTCATAGGGAACACCCGGAAGAAAGAAGAAAAGACATTTTCCTGCTTTCATTGCAAAGCCTGGAGCCGATCCCACCGGGTTATCCAGACATTCGGAACCTTTTGGAAGCATGGCCTGCTTTTTATTCAATGGATTTATCAGGCGCTTTCTTTTTTCAAAAAAATTTTCCACTGTTTTTAAGGCAGCTTCATCAAGGCACATATCCACACCGGCTGCAATCGCCGCAGCTTCGGCAGTAATATCATCTGTTGTCGGCCCAAGCCCGCCTGTAACGACTGCAAAATCCGCACGTGCTCCGATCTCTTTTATTATCGAGGAAATGGCATTCAGATCATCTCCTACGGTACTATGCCTTACAACTTCAAGACCTGCATCTTCAAGCGCCTGCGCTATATGCGCCGAATTGCTGTCAATCAATGCCCCTGAGCGAACCTCGTCACCCGTTGAAAGGATCTCTGCTATCATATCCGAATCATTCCTTTAACTATTAGATATTAAAAACTATTGTTTGTTATATAAAACAAATTGAAAAAATTTCCCCAAAGATTAATATATCAAATCATATCCGGCAAGTTATAAATCTTAATCATGAAGATGTTCTTTCAGACAGGTGCTACGGTAACTGATTTCTACAATTGGTATTTCCCATTGGCCGCAACGTATATTTGCTTTATATTCCGCTTGCACATCTGCGGCCTTCCGGGTTACCAAACCAATTATAGTTATCTTTTCAATGGTATGTACTTTATCCCGCCAGTCTTTTACGGCATCTTTTGAAAGTTGTGCGACCGCAACTCCGTCAAAAGTGAAAAGCCTCAGATTGCCGGAAGCTTCTTTTAAATGCAGTTTTTCACCGCAGCAAAGTTTTTTAAGACTATCGTGAATTGTCGCCTTCTCCGGAAACTTCCCGGCAAAATCAAGATAAAGATGCCTCATTCCAGGAACGGCAGTATGGCAGAATTGATATAGCTCACATTCATCGGCAGAAATGGTAATTTTTCTTTCAACAAGACAATCTGCCCATATCATCGGCACATGGGGGTTTTTGGCATCCGCAAGCTTAAACAGGGTCAAGGTATCTTTTGCACGTGTCATGGCCACATAATACAGCCTGCGCTCTTCCTCGACTTCCATCTGATTCTGATATGATCGCCAACCGCCGTCAAGCACAAACACATGTGAAAATTCCAGCCCTTTTCCGCCATGCACCGTGCTTAAATATACGCCATGTCCAAAACGCTGCTCTCTTTTCTGATCGGCAAGCGATTCATATATGAAATCTATCGCAGCCTGGACAAATACTTCCGAATCCCCTGTTTCCTCTTTCCACGCCTCAAGAAGATGCAGGATCTCTTTGTCCCAATTATTTGGTAACGAGCCGGTTTGTCTCTTATACAAATCAATCAGACTTGTCGCTTTATAAAGTTCATTATTGATTTGTGCGAGTTCCGCCAGAAAATTTACTACTTCTCTGATCCTTGAAATAGGAAATGATGATTCTCGATCAAGAGCATAACTGAAAGCGATTTCGTTTTTTTCAAGCGCTGTGCGAACCATAGACAATTGAGGAAAATTTAATCCGTTTCTTGCAAATACGGCTATATGCGCCTCATCAGTTTCAGGTGATATCTTTTTAAGCCGCTTTATCTCACTCACAACAGCGGCTGCCTGCTCGGCGCTGTTTTTTATTGAAAATATCTGAATATTTCCTCTGGAAACCGGATCTTTTGCTCCCCAAATTCCTCCGGGAGAGCTGTCTTTTCGCAGTACGTCAATGCGGATGGGATGTTCGGTTTTCATCCTGACTCTGTTATGACAGATAAGAGAATTTGCGGCATCTATGATGTTTTTAGTGCTTCGGTAATTATCAACAAGATGGTAGATCCTGGCATTATAATCTTTTTGGAACCTACGGATAAACTCGACATTTGCTTTTCTAAACCCGTAAATACTTTGATCATCATCACCCACCGCAAGAATGCTTAATTTTCTGTCCGGATCTTTAAGCGTACGGCCTGCAAGTGCTGAAATAAGATGATATTGCTGCTGATCTATATCCTGGTATTCATCCACAAGAATATGCCGATACCCTCCCAGCAAGCGGTCACGAATATCATCCGGCTCGATCCCCTGCAATTCCTTTTGGCCGCTTAAAAGATCAATGGCTTCAAGGATAATATCTTCAAATGCCTTTGTAAGCGATTCTTTATCTTTAGAAATTGCACTATCGTTTTGTGCAAATGATCGTCCGGCGATTCGCATGGCAAGAGCATGATAGGTTAAAACAGTGACATCGCGCGCTTCGCTTCCGATCAAATCCCAGAGGCGTTTTCGAATTGAAAGAGCTGCGCTGTGGTTAAAGCAAAGCGCAAGAATACTTCCCGGCGGAACTCTCTCAACTCTTAACAGATAGGCGCATCTGTGAATGACCACCGTGGTTTTTCCCGATCCTGGCCCGGCAAGAATCAAAATATTGTCTTCGGGCGAGCTGCATACAATCGATTCCTGTATCGGATTTTTAAGTGACTCCACGATACGCCCGTAAGACGCAGCACTTGTGGCCCGTTCAATTTCTTTGTGATTGTCCGGAAAAAAACGTTTGATAAAACCTTTTCTGTCCATCGTAAAATATGCTGTTACCAACGCCAGAGCCTGCCTGATTTTTTCCATGCCCAGGCGGGCGTATTCATTCATCACATGTACCTGGAATATTTTCTGCTCGTAATGTTGTTCCAGCGGCTCATAGTCGCCCTTGCCATATCTTCGCAAACGCGATTCGGGAAGCAGCCGGATGGTAAGGGCCTGCCTGAACACCGAAAGTCCTTTTTGCAGAATAATCACTTTTTGTTCATGCAGAAAAAGCAGCCCTCTTTCGATAGCAGCCAACATTTTTTTATCTTCCACGACAATCGTCAGATCACGGCGGATGGCTTGTGCCATATCATCGCTGGAAAACTCAACAAGTATTTCAGCCTGGCTCTTTCTGTTCTCCGGAATTCGATCATAAATGGCTTTTAAAAGAATATAGGCAAGATTGCGGCGGCGGCTGTCTATTTCGCTGATTTCAAGCCAGCTTCTTTGAAGTTTCACGCGATATTGATCCTGATAGGCATGCCTGAACTGAATGCTGCCCTGCCGCTCGGCAAATCCGGTACCGTCTCTTGCAATACTTGTAAGCAGCGTTCGCAGCAGTTCAGGATTGGTGTCCGCATATCCTTCATTAATCAGACGCTGGTTGAGTTTCCTGATGTCAAGAGAAACCCATTCGCCGGTTGTTTCCATCGGATGTTCTTCTCTTAAAATTCGGATCATCGCCTGATCAATTTCACATACCGTATCTAACATATGGCGAGCATTGTTTTTCCCTTTCGGCCTGATATAGGCAGACATCAAAATTCCGCTTTGAATGATTCCCTGCTCTGCCATCTGGTGTAAAATATGGATTATTCTTCTGGTATCTGAAATAATATCATGGGTAATTCCTTCAATGCCACCAAGGTATTCGGCAATCTGATCCGCACTCATGCCATCATCCGGGTCGGCATTCATAAGGCAGCGTATCACAGATTCCCAGATCAGGCGGTTTTGTGCTGATAAATTGAGTTTATCAAGTTGCGGCCCGATCTCTTCCATGGTTTTGAATTTCGGCTTTCCCTGAAAAACACTGGTTCTGTTTTCGTTTCTTAAGAGATACCCGGCCCTCTCCAGCCATGCAACTGCGGTGATTACTTTGGTGCCTGCCCCGTAATCATTGCCTGTAAAGCTTGTTTGAACATCTTCCTGGCGTAAAAGTTCACCGGGTGTAATGATGATTTCCTGATTTTCATTTCGTTTTGCCGCACGAAGTCCTCTTAAAATCTGGACAATGTCCCGGCGATGCAGCTTGGACAAAGCTCCGAGTTTGAACTGGGTTTCAATGTCGGATTCATCATAAAGCAGTACACAATCCGCTTCTTGTGTGTCACGTCCGGCACGGCCTGCTTCCTGGAGATAGTTTTCAAGAGAGCCGGGGATATCCGCATGGATCACAAGGCGCACATCGTTTTTGTCGATTCCCATCCCAAAGGCGTTTGTAGCACAGATAACCGGCACATCCCCGTTTAAAAAAGCCTCCTGGATATACCGCTTTTCAGGCGCTTTCAATCCGGCATGAAACGCCTCGGCCCGCCATCCCTGCTGCACCAGAAAATCCCTTACTTCTTCCGTTTTGTTTTGTGTGGCGCAATAGATAACCGCACTGCCTTTTGCAGGCTTTCCGATTCGTTCTTCAAGAAGTGCATGAACCCTGGCATATTTTTCATGGCTGCTAACAGTCTGAACTTCAAAGCGCAGGTTTTCTCTTTCAATTCCGCCCTGAAAGACCGCAAGATCCTGGCCGAGCTGATCCTTAAAATGAGACAGTATTTCTTCAATGACTTCTTTTTTTGCCGTTGCAGTGTAGCAAGCAACAGGTGCTATGGAAGATGATTGCTCTTTTGAAAATTCACGTATGAATCTTGCTGCATACAGATAATCCGGGCGGAAATCATGGCCCCATTTTGAGATACAATGCGCTTCATCAAACACCCAGCAGCCGATTTCTCTGGACTTAAGCGCTTGTTTTACCGAACGGTTCCGAAGCTGCTCCGGCGATATATACAATATGCCGATATCCCCAAGGCGCACCTGTTCAAGGATTGCGCCACGTTCAGGCATTGTAAGCATTCCGTTGATTGCTTCCACATCATTGGTATTAAGCGTTCTTTTAAGACTGTCCACCTGGTCTTTCATAAGTGCCTGCAGCGGTGATATCACTACGGTAAGAAGGCCTCTTCGGTGAAACCTCACAAAGCCCGGCAATTGGTAGCAGATTGATTTACCAAAGCCTGTGGGTAGAATTCCCAAAAGCGGCCTATCTTTCATTCCTTCTGCTGCAATCTCATACTGAAGAGGTGAGCCGGAAGGAAGCATCCTGAAATCATCGTAGCCGAAATATTTTTTCAGTTGGGCTCTGGGATTGTGGTTTATCCCACAATATTGGCAAGTATCGTCATCACAGGATTCGTCCCGCAATTTTTTAAGAATTGGTGACAAACTATCAAAACGGTGCCTCACCCAAGGCGGTATTACGGAATTGCCTCCGGCAACCCTCAGCCAGGCCAGACAATAAGCAAGCACACGCCGATCACCGGGATTTGCCAAAAATGCCGGAATAATTTTTTCAAGCTGGTTGGGGCACACCTGAGAAGATGTTTTCGTCTGAAAAACCGTAAATGCTTCCTGCCCGGTTATAATATCTGAAGCACCCAAACGGTGAAAAATTTCAGCAAGGCCCTCACCACTCAAAGCATCACTTGCCGGATGCGCTTTGTCAAAACAAAACCGGTAAAAAGACAGTATTTCGGGCTCGTTTTCAAAAAGCTTTGAAAAACTTTCCCATTGATCCAAAAACACCGAGCCTGCAAGGCGGGCATCATATATTGGGTTGTTTAAGCAATCCGAGACAAGCTTGTAGTCTTTAACAAGCCGGTGGTATGGATTTTCAGGAAAAGCCAGAGGCGAAAGATAAAGGGTGTCTACCACAAAAAGATCAGTAAAGCAAAGATCCGAAGTAAAGCTTTTAACAACAGGCAGGTCATGGTTGAGCAGATTGTGCCCAAGAACAAATTTGGCGCCGTAACAAAATCTATCCAGATCTTTCAGGGCAGTCTCAATTTTAAAGTTTCCTTTACGTTCAAACGTCCGATCCCCAAAAACGGCCCCTATATGAAAGATCCTGTTTTGCCCCGCCACCTCCAGATCAATCAGAACACATTCTTTAAGAAACTCTTTTGCCGCAGCCTCCCCATCCCACCTTGAAACAGCGCGGCTATTGTCACAGTTTACTGCCATATTGATTATGCTTATATATGCATTGATTGTTCTATAAAGGCTTCTTGTTTATTTTAGTGAAACTCCACTCCAAGAATAGGTTTCTTAAGAAAGTCCAACCCTGAAGAGTGGCATCAAAAGCAATTATACTACCTGCTCTCCCATCGCATTATCAATTAAAGCGCCGATATTTTCCGCAAGATACAGAGGAATTGAAAGAAGGCGGTATTTCACCGGTTCTCCTAAAGTTGTTTTAACGTTTATTGCTTCAATTGACAACGGATTTGCATCAAACCGTACCGCAAACGACAGTTTTTTTTCGGCCATAAACATATGCAGCGATTTCATGCTTCCGGCAGCCCCGGATTTGACTTCGATGGGAATAATATTATTTCCATGTTGAATTATATAATCGATTTCACCAAGACGCCCCCCTATCCTTTGCCAGTAAAAAAGTTGCGGGTCTGTTTCAGGTCCCTGGGTGGCCCGCAATTGCTGGCCTATAAACTGTTCTGCAACGCCTCCTTTATTTGAAAAAATTATTTTATCCGGTTTTAATCGTTTATCAGACGCCAGACCGAGCTGGGCTGAAATGAAACCTATATCAATCATCAGAGTTTTGAAAAACTTTTCATTTGATTGTGCGCCCAAAGGCAAGCCATTGCCGCTGGTGTGGGCGACTCTTGAACATACTTTTGCCTGAGACAACAACATTAAAGCTTTTTTAATGACTATTGTCTGAATATTCGGGTCAACTATACTATAAACAAATTTGTTCCCAAGTTGTTCGGTAACCGAGAGCAAGATTCTATTGAGTAACCTGGCATCCATTTCTCCACCATATTTATGAAAATCATCTCTATATGTAGCCAGAAGATCTTGCTGGATTTTAATACATGTCCGCATATCTTTGCTATCCAGCCAGATTTGGACTGTCTCAGGCATACCGCCGATAAGGCAATACTGTTGATAAAGATCAATGCACCCGGCATGCAGAGTTTGAGGCATAATCTTTTCCGGAACAAAAGAAAGCATTTTCTGATACAGCACCTCATTTCCCGATGCCAGCACGAATTCAAAAAATGACATGGGTTCCAGGTAAAAATATATAACCCGTCCTACCGGCATACTGTACTGCGATTTGTTCAGGGCAAATTCCAGCAAAGATCCGGCAGCGATAACCGGAAGCTCGGGCATATCTTCCTTAAACCATCTGAGTTTTGAAAAAAGTTCCGGTGCAGCTTGAATTTCATCTAAAAAAAGGCAGGATGATTCGGGAAAAATCTTTATGATTAAAGCAGCTTCAATATTTTTAATGATTTCCAGTGGGTTATTTTCTGAAAAGAGGTCTGCCAGATTCGGATATTTTTCAAGATTCAGCTCGATCAATTTGAGCTTGTTTCTATCTGCAAAATCCCGTACAAGCCAGGTCTTACCGACCTGTCGCGCACCTCTGATCACCAAAGGTTTACGATTTGGACCTTTGAACCATTTATCGAGTTTGCCTGAGGCAAATCGAATCATATTTATTATCCTTGTTAATAATGTTGGTTACAGGCAGAAATTTTAATCCAACAATTCGATCAATCATCAAAGATGGCGTTATTTTTTTGTATTAACAATAAAACAACACGTTGTTTTTGTCAAATAACAATAAAACAACACGTTGTTTTATATATTAAGAAAAGTTCATCATCTGCATCATACATACCATCTTCTTATAAATTCTTGTCTTATATACAGGTAGTTAATAACAATTGTTTGATTTAAAATCAATATTGTTGTAAAAAACAAGCTATCAGGATTAAATTATTTAACTGAACATAAATAATTCCAGCACAAACTATAACAGCCGGATTAGATGAAACCGGGTGAGAAAAAAAATGAGAGAATTTAACGTAATAATTGAAAAAGATGAAGATGGTTATTTTGTTGCTTCTGTGCCGTCCCTTCGAGGATGTCATACGCAGGCAAAATCTCTTGACAGTTTAATGAAGAGAATAAAAGAAGCTATTGAGCTTTGCCTTGAGGTGGAAGAACCTATATCAAATGAATTTGTTGGAGTTCAAAAAGTAGCAGTTAACTAATGACCACATTTCCATTGCGTTACCGTCTTCGGTGGTTCCAGGAATGGGAATATTACGATCCACGCACAACATCGAAATGAGAAACTGCATCAAATCCGGACGCTTGTCCTTGCAAACCGCTGATCTTAATGCAAATTAAATTCATCTGACTTTATTGAAAAAAGGTGTCGAAAGTACGATATATGTCGTAAGAAAACATGCTAACAAATGGCTAAACATTATAGATTGCTAGCATATAAGGTACACGATTTGCCTTATGCCGGACCTGATTCGTTTTATTTATGAATAAGGCGCAGCATACCAATTATTTAATAGCCATTTTTCTTTTAATAATATATAAATCATAATATTTTATTTTTCATAATTGGAAGAATAACCTTTAATATATTATATGAAAATTCTCCGGTATAAAAAATCACTATCCATTCTAATTTTTTTGCTGTGCTGCTGCACAAGTATAGCCTTGTGGCAAAATCAGAATAAACATGATCGTAATTTGATTATGCAGCAAACGAATGCTTCAGCTGAACAGATACAGATTCGTATTGAAGGAATGATGACTGCAAGGATAGCTTCCCTGGATTTGATTGCCCAGAGATGGGTGGATAGAAACCCTCCTGATTTCACAAAACAGCGTTTTTTCCAGTTTGCAGGAACTGTTTACAGGTATTATCCGGGTATCCACGGCATCAGCTGGATCGATCCGGATGGCATGTTTCAATGGATTTTTCCGAAAGAAAATAACCCGGAAATAATAGAAAAAAATGTCAGCCAGCTGGATACCGGTATACGCAGCACTTTCGAAAGAGCCAAAAAAACTCTTGAATTCGAAACATCACCTTGTCTTGTGATCAAAGAAGGAGAGATTTGCTTTTATACCTTCTGGCCGTTGGTTTATAGTGGCAAAATACAGGGCTATCTCAACGGGGTGTTTCAGGTGCAAAAAATTATGGACGTTTGCCTTGGGAAAGAGATTGAGCAAAATTTTTGTATCCTGATATATGAAGACGGCAAACTGATTTATATGAATGAAAAGCAGCATAAACATGAATATGAATCCGGGCATAGCAGCTTCAGTGTTAATAGAACTATACGTTTTCCTGGAAAAATCTGGCAGATGAATATTGAACCAAGATCCTCTCTATTTGAATACAGAGACATTTCAAACCGTTCTTTTCTTTTTTTTGCAATTACAATATCATGTATCCTTTCAGTGGTTTTTTTTCTTTTTCTTCAGCGCATGGAAATGTACCGGCTTGCCAGAGACAGCGCTCTTGGTGAAATTGAAAAAAGAAAACAGACGGAAGATGCTCTTAGGGAAAATGAAAAGAAACTGGAAGATACCATGGCAAAACTGCTTGCAAAAAATACCGAGATGGAGTCTTTTCTGTATTCCATATCACATGATCTGAAAACACCGATTGTAACAATTGATGGTTTTATAGGTGCATTGCGTGAAGACTTTGGAACCGATCTTCCTGAAAGTGCAGAAAGTTATTTTGAATACATAAGTGAAGCAACAAAAAAAATGGGGCTTCTTATAAATGATCTCATTGAATTATCACGCATTGGCCGGGTAAATGAAAAAAAAATGTCGCTGCCGTTTGAAGAAATTGTTAAATCGGCTATGATTATGCTTAAACCGCAAATTGAAGCTAAAGGAATTTCTGTAAATATCCAACAGGACCTTCCCGTTGTTTACGGTGAAAAGAAACGATTGGTCCAGGTTATTGAAAACCTGCTCTCTAATGCAATAAAATATATAGGAAAAAACAACCCAGCGCCTCAAATTGAGATTGGATATGAAAAAAATGGGGTACAGGATGTTTTTTTTGTTAAAGATAACGGAATAGGTATACAGCACAGGTATCAAAAAATTATTTTCCAGGTATTCCAACGGTTGCCTGATGCAAAAAAAGCAGGGGAAGGCACCGGTATAGGACTTGCTATAGCGACAAGGGTCATTGAACATCATAATGGAGAAATCTGGGTGTCGTCCGAACCAGGACATGGAAGTACATTTTTCTTTACACTAAATAAAAATGAGGTTTAATATGATATATGAACCATTAAGCATACTGCTCGTTGAAGATGAAAAAGCTCATGCCGAATTAACCAAGCGGGCGATACGCAGAGCCGGCAATGTCAACCGTATAATCGTTGCAGGAGATGGTGAAGAAGCGCTGGATTATCTTCATAACCGTGGCAAATACTCTGATAGGCTAAAAAATCCAACAGTAGGCCTGATATTGCTTGATATAAAACTTCCCGGAATAGATGGCATTGAGGTGTTAAAACAAATCAAGGAAGATCCCAAACTAAAAAAAATTCCCGTTATAATGCTTACAACCTCTGACAGAGAAGAAGATATTGATAATTCCTACGATCACTACGCAAACAGCTATCTGACCAAGCCTGTCGGATTCAAGGAATTTGAGGAAAAAATCATGCAGTTAAATTCTTACTGGCTGCTTATTAATGAGCCGCCGGTATTGGAAGAATAGCAACTTCACTTACATAAGGATTTGAAAATATAATGGATAGTAAAGCCAAAACTTTGCAGATTGCCATTATCGAAGATGAAGACGCACATTATTTTTTAATTGAACGTGCCATATCTAAAAAAATTCCTGATGTTACGATTCATTATTTCAAGTCCGCCGGTGAATTTCTGGAAAAGTTTTATGAAAGCGGATTTGATATCATCATCACAGATTACCAGCTGCCTGACATGTCGGGCATAGAACTTCTTGAAGTTTTAAATAACGAAGGTAATGAGATTCCTGTTATTATGGTTACCGGACAGGGCAGTGAGATGGTTGCCGTAAGGGCCATGAAGCTTGGAGTCTGGGATTATCTGGTAAAGTCTAATGATTTTTTTACCCTGTTGCCTATGGTTATTGAAAAGGTTGCCAGGGAGCGCAATCTTGAAGTATCTCTGCAAAAAAGTGAAGAAAGATTCAGAATTGTTTTTGAAAACTCACCCATAGGTATAGGGCTTTACGATTCCAAAGGATACGCGATAGAGATAAACAAAGCTCTTATGAATATATTCGGAGTATCCGGTTTAGAAAATTTAAACAGATTTACAATATTTGATGACGTCAATATGACCGATTCACTGAAGACAAAACTATTGAATGGTGAAACTGTCCGCACCGAATTATGTTATGATTTGGAATTGGTTAAAAAAACAAACCTTTATAATACAACAAAATCAGGCACTATTGATATTGATTTACTTATCAGGATGTTAGACGCTAAAGACGATCATCGCCTATCAGGGTATTTATCCGTTGTTCAGGACATTACCGAGCGCAAAAAAGCTAATGAAAACATTCATATGCTTTCACAGCAATTGCTCCAGGCTCAGGAAATGGAAAGACAGATGATTTCCCGTGACCTGCACGATAAAATTGCCCAGGATCTTTCCATGCTTAAAATTGGATGTGAAACCCTTATCGACAAAAATAGCCGGCCGGCTGAAGACATTTATAGCAAAGTATCGCAGTTATCCGATACACTTCGTGGAATAATAACTGCTGTAAGGGATATGTCGTACGAGTTACGGCCTCCAGGTTTAGATCAATTTGGAATAGAATCAACTATATATCAATACTGCAAGGAATTTTCCGAAAAAACCAAACTTAATATCGAGTTTAATTCAGCTGGTATGGGTGACATAAATCTATCCCCTGATATCGAAATAAATCTCTATCGTTTGATTCAGGAAGGACTTAACAACATAAGAAAACATGCCGCTGCCAGCCATGCAGATATCAAGCTTGTTGCTTCTTATCCTAATATCATAATTCGTATAGAAGATAACGGGAAGGGATTTGACGTAAATAAACGTCTGGCCGGATTAACGAATGAAAAACGAATGGGGCTTCGAAGTATGGAAGAAAGGGTGGGCTTGCTGGAAGGCAAAATAGCAGTAACTTCTCAGCCGGGCAAAGGAACAAAAATCTTCATAGAAATTCCCTTCAAGGAGAAAAACAATGGCCTCGAAAAAAACAGTTCTGATTGTTGATGATCACCCCCTTTTCAGACAGGGAATTAAAGCACTTTTGGACAAACAACCTGAATATGAGGTGATAGACGAGGCCGGTAGCGGCAAGGAGGCTATACTAAAAGTCAAAAAATTTGAGCCGGATATTGTTGTAATGGATATATCTTTGCCGGATCAAAGCGGTATTGATGCTACCCGCGAAATAATCGGTTTTCTCCCTGAAACGCATATCATGATTTTAAGCATGCATTCCAAGATCGATTATATTGCGGAAGCATTTCAGGCAGGTGCGTTAGGATATGTAGTAAAAGAATCAGCCGTTGATGGACTCATTAAAGGCCTTGATATAATAGCAAAAGGTGAATATTTTCTTGACAGTTCTCTTTCCTGTGAAGTTGTTAACCGGTTAATGGAAACCCCTACAAAAAAAACAAAAGCAAAAGATCTTGCTTATGGAGCTCTTACTCCAAGGGAACAGGAGGTCTTGCGGCTGTTGGCAGAAGGTATGGCTCCAAAGGCTATAGGAGAAAAGCTGTTTATCAGCCCAAAGACCGTTGAAAATCACCGGGCGAATATTATGAGCAAACTTGACCTTCACAGCATCCTGGATCTGGTTCGTTACGCTGCCAAAGTTGGACTTATTGATGTTGATCTCTGGAAGGGTTAAAAATTTGCATAATAAAATTTAATAATAATTTATAATGTACCTTCCGACCTATTTACATGGTACGGCTTTTTGATTTATTTATATCAAAAGAAATTTTTGCTTATGGAATTTCAGCAAGGAAATGAAATATATTACGAACAGGAGATATCCTATGGATAATATAATCAGCATACTTAAGAAGCAAGCTCCTGCCAACCTTGATGATGCTCTTGCGAATTGGCCTGTGCGGAAAAAATACAATAGATCACCAGGCGACTGGCGGGATCAGGTATTCTATTTTTTACTTCCCGACCGTTTTTCCAATGGAAAAGAACGACCCGGAAGACTTTTGGATGCCGATATCAGCACCGTTGAAGGCCTGGCGAAAGTGCGTGCCCTGCGCAAAACAGACTGGCTTTGGAACAAATGGCAGGATTCCGGAGAAAACCGTTTTCAGGGAGGCACATTGGCGGGTGTTCGTTCCAAGCTTAATTATCTTGAAAAGTTGGGCATAAGCACCTTATGGATAGGGCCTGTATTCCGGCAGAGGGTGGAACTCAATACTTATCATGGTTATGGCGTTCAGGACTTTCTTGATGTTGATCCCCGTTTTGGCAGCCGGCGTGATTTAATTGATCTGGTGAATGCCGCACATGACAGGAACATGTATGTTGTACTGGATATTATTTTTAATCACTCGGGATGCAACTGGCTTTATGATACAAGTGCAGGCGATATTTTTCAACCGGGGTATCTTCCGCCTTTCGGCAATTACAGCCCTATATGGCCGCGAAACGGCTTCGGTTCAGCAATCATGGACAATGGTCAGAAACTGGGACGTGATGATTATATCTGGCCTGTTGACTTACAGGGTTTTGGGAGTTATATTCGCGCCGGTAGCGGTGATCTTGGAAAAGGCGATATAAACGATGAAAATGCCGAACACAAGAGAACGGATTTTTGTGATTTGCGTAAATTCAATCTTTTTTCAGATGATACTTTGCGTTTTCTTACGCTTGTTTACCAGTATTGGCTGGCTCTTTCCGATATAGACGGTTACCGGATTGATACTTTTAAACATGTGTCATTTGAACAGGCCAGAAATTTCTGTAATGCTCTTAAGGAATATGCAGAGGATCTGGACAAGGACGATTTTTTCCTTGTTGCAGAAGTGGCAGGCGGCAATTCTGCGGAAGATCGTTATCTGGATGTTACAGGACGGAACTTAAATGCCTGTCTGGATATCGGCGAACAACGTGAAACAATCTGTAACACAGGCAAGGGAACAGAGCCTTCAGCCAGATTTTTCGCCGGTTTTAATTACTATGATGAAGGTATGGGATCGCATCGCAACTGGGGTTCCAAACACCTTAGCGTTGCCGATGACCATGATCATGTATTCGGAGCCAAGCTCAGACTTGCTGTTGATGCTTCCAATGATCACCAGAGTGCGGCAGTAACAGCCATGCAGCTTTTTACTCTGGGAATTCCATGTATTTATTATGGAACCGAACAGAGTCTGGCCGGAGGAGCCGAGCCTGATCAGCGCAAATATTTAAACGGCTGGGGCAGCAAAGACTGTCTGTTGCGTGAAGCCATGTTCGGCCCAAAATATCCAAGGGCATCGGGATTTGCGGGTACAAAGGGAGAAATTGATGAAACACTAACAGGCTTTGGCCCTCACGGCACTTCAGGATGGCATGTGTTTAATGCAAAACATCCTGTTTATACGCGTATTTCCAAACTATCAGAAGTGCGGAAAGCCTTCAAGCCATTGCGCCGTGGCCGCCAGTATCCGCGTCCGGTTTCAAATTTCGGCAATGCATTTATGTTTTATGGTGAAGGAGAGATCATTGCATGGTCCCGTATATTTGACGATCAGGAAGTACTGGTAGTCATTAATCCGCATGGGACTCAAGAGCGTGGAGGCAGAATTTTAGTTGATGGCCGCCTGTCCGCCGAAGGGATGCAGATAATAGCAAATACCGATCCTGCAGCTTCTGAACGGATGAAGGAAGGCGTTGTTGTTAATGTTGATTCATTGAATGAGTATAGATTTGTGTGTCTGGATAAATGGCTGCTTGGTCCTTCAGAAACTATGGTGCTGGCAAATCGTTCGGCAACAGAAGCAGCTGGATTAAACTGGAAGGGATAAGTTGAGATTATCCTTTATGCATCCGGTTCTGTATTTTGCAAAAATTAAATTTTTATTAAAAGATATCAGTAGTGTCCGGTTAAGTTTTTGCATGTTATATGGGATAAAAAAATTATAAAAATGTTTATTTTTTGCTTGACAAAGCAGATAAAAAATTTTTGTCGCCTTGTTATAAATTATAATTATAACAAGGAGTTAAGGCAAAAATGCGCGCATTTAATATCCCTAAAAAGAAATTTAACACTTTATCTTATACTCGATTTGTCAAACCATTGCAAAAGATTTTCCATAGCATACCACTGCTTGAATCCAGGGGGTACAGGCCATTGAAAATGACTTTTGAAGATCAACTACAGGCACTAATTTTTTTCCATCTCCAGGAACATGAATCA
>NZ_JBAMMY010000330.1:0-3096 GCF_051233685.1 Desulfobacterium sp. N47 | reverse complement strand
CGCCGGCCAAGGATAAAAAACGTAACTTACTCGGCGTTGGGTTCATTGATTTGTTATAAAAGGATTGTAATATGCAAAACATAAACGCCAAAAATAAGAACGCAATAACGTCTTTTACCTTCCAAGGGCCTTCAAAAATTCTGAAACGATATCCGCCTTCAGCGCAAGTGGGTCAGACTTACGCTTAATATCTTATGACAATGAGGGCATATAGACGTTTTGAACATTTTGGTTTTCCTTTATTATGTATTTTTTGTTTTATAACGAAAAGCTGAGTGGGCGCCGGTAGGAATACCGCGGACAGACAGATTAAACGCCCAGCCGCATTTTTCTCGCGCTCCACTCAAGCGACATGTTCGCCAACGCCCTAGTTGAATTTACGATACTCCTTTTGAAGCTGGCCAAAAAGAGTTTTTAAAGCTTTATATCCCGAATCATTTTTCTCGGGATATTCTGTTGGGTCATTCAGTGCATTCTTCATGACCGCGAGAATGCAGTCAAAATCCCAACTATAAAGACCAATGGGGCGTTTGCCTTGATACTTTTCAATCCGCCGGTCGAGGCTAAAGGCTTCCACCATCTGCCAAGAGTGACGCTTTAATTCTGATAGTTCTTTCCCGGAAATCAATATTTCTAATTTAATGTCTTTCGATCCCGGTTTCATGCCAAACTGTTCTTTCATTGATAAGGCGAACGGCGGCGGTGAGGGGCTGGCGTGTTTATGGCAGTAAATGGCAAATAAGTAAGAACGCTTTTATCGCTGAAAATTAAGCATGACGTTTTAATAGCCAGTCCCACTCAACTGCCTTGTTCGGTTCAAACATCATTGGTTCAAGAATTTGCGAAGCACATTCACATAGACAACTGGGACAACGAAGAAGATGAGGTATCCGGTTGACTTCAATGCTATAGCAAAAAGTAGGAGTCCATTACGTCTTTTACCACGCAACGTGAAGTCGCGCCAGTCCTTCCGCATGATTAACCAGGATGGAAAAAAGAATACAAAGGCAACGAGACTGGCGACGAAGATACCGGGTAAGAACACGAGAATTCCCGGCAACCATAGTAAATGCCACGTATAGGCGGCATATATCCATCCGACAAGACACCAGATCGCAATGGCGACCTTGCAGTAGGATGTAGCCCGAAGATCGTACGCCTTCTCTTCCTGTGCCACCAAGTCAGGTGTAGGTGTCTGATTCGTCATTCGATCTACCTCTCTTGAAAGATAGAAATAAGGCGCGGGGGAACTGACCTCCGCTAAAAGACCACGGGCTATCACCCTTCGCCTTGATTGACTTGTTCGGTTGATTTCATATGGCGTTGTATGCTTGTTTTGCAAATAAAAGATATTTTGAATTTTGTTCTGCCATATTCTTAAATATTTGCTCTGAATCGACAGTCAATATTTTATCAAGTGTTTTCTGAACCTCAGGGTTTTCCCAATACAAATTTGTGCTTCCAATAATCGAGGAAAATGCCTCAATTTGATTGAAGAACCACTCAAGCATGTCACAAGCATTTTGGCAATTTAAATAATTTTTTATTCCCAATATCTGTCCCTTAGCCACAAGAGACTTCATTTTGCTTAAAATTGGCCTTACAGGCTTCAATTGTTTTTGAATACTTTCTCGAGTATCTCTGCCATCCTTTTTTATGAATTCTACTACTCCGATATTTTTTTGATCATCGGAGTCCTTATAAACATGCGAGTAGGAATCTATGCTAATTTTTGCAAACTTCAGAGCAGTGACTGGTCCTGACATTGAAAGTATAAAATTATGTACGGTGTCAGTAAGTTCATCCAAAAAATCTACATACTTCTGAGCTTTGATTTGCCTTCTCCATGTATTTAATGCGATTGTAGCAAGAATCGCCATCCATATCCCTGCGACAGCTGTCCAATCAATTTTGCAAAAGATAGTTTGTAAATTTTGCATAAAATCGCACATATATTATTCTCAACCGAACGAAAAGCTGAGTGGGCGCCGGCCGGAATGGCGCGGACAGACAGATTACACGCACAGCCGCATTTTTCTCGCGCTCCACTCAAGCGAAAGGTTCGCCATTTCCGCTATTGGGCAGCTTGCAGTTCCTCCCGAACGACACGGCGGAGGACCTCTTCTATGGGTTGATCCTGACGCTCTATATAGGTACGGAGGGCGTCGTTGAGCATTGACTGATAGTTGCCCCCACCTTGTTCCTCAACTTTAGAACGAAACCAATCAACAATGTCACGGTCAAGTCGAATGGTTATCCGAACTTTCTTTCCAGAAAGTGGGAGGACAGCCCCACGTTTACCTTTACTAAAATCATATTTCGCCTTCATATTGTCTCACCTCATAGCGCACGGCCTTGCGTGCGGAAATGATCCGAATATTATCCCCTCGCCACGTGTAAACCACCACAAGGATTCGGCCGAAAGCATCCATACCTATGGTGACATATCGTTGTTCGTCGTGTTCAATATCCTCAAGCGTCACGGCGTTTGGATCTTCGAAGACCGCGAATGCATCGGCGAACGAGATTCCGTGTTTGGACTGATTTTCTTTGGCCTTCGACTTATCCCATTCAAACATAGCAGCCTATAATATGCACATATGTATGTACATGTCAAGTTTTTCTTTGGCGAACGTCCGCATCACCTGCACCCAAAGCCAATGAGAACTTGGCAAATGCGACTTTTTATAAAGCACTACACCAATGAAAAAAGCGGCTCGGCTTTGGGTGTCAGCGTGAATGCGATTGTTATGCCAAAATTTTATCTTAAATATCTGTCGATTTTCATCGCACCATGAAATATCCCTAAAATATCTATCAAATCCTTGTCTCTTATGAGATAAGCAATTCGATAGTGACCATATCAATGCCGTTGAATTAAGAAAAAGTACTTGCAAATATTCATATAATGAGCTAATTTATTTGTAAAATCTGAATATCTTCAACCAAAGATTTTATCCGAAATACTGCTCTTTCCTTCAAAAACTTAATTGCATTCTTTGCCAATTTGAATAAGGGCTCTTACGAAACAGAATTAAAAGCATTTTATAAAACAATAAACAACCAAGAGGTTGCGAATCCTGAAGTTACCAAAGG
>NZ_JBAMMY010000134.1:0-10769 GCF_051233685.1 Desulfobacterium sp. N47 | reverse complement strand
TTGAGGGAATCAACAGCCTTATCCAAGCAGCTAAAGCCAAGGCCAGGGGATACAGGACCATCAAAAACCTGATCACCATGATCTACCTCATTGGTGGCAAACTCGAATTCAGGTTACCCACATGAAATAGCGAGGAACCTAAAAAATCTTGATGCGGTTTTTTTATTGAATCCTTCTGTAATCAATCGTCAACCCCGTCAGAGATGTTGAGTTTTAATCGAATTTAACGTTTTTATTTCATTGTTCATTGAGAATATGATATTAATGAACTATTCCGCCATGGATCAGGGCAAACAACTATTTGCTTGCATTACTGTGGCATTGCCGGGAAACCTGCCATATAACGGAGATAACAATATGAAACTTAAAAATTATTTCACAATATCAGTCATATTGCTGCTGGCTTGTTTTTTTATGGCCTGCTCCCTATCAAGGGATATAAAGTTAAGCAGTTATGCTCAAAAACAGCAGATAAATGAAATAATTAATGCTATTCAACCAAGAGTTGACAATGGCGATTCGGTGTCTTCTTTTCAGCTTTTTATGCTGGCATCCTCTTATAACGGAATTCGCAATTACAGCAAAGCACTTGCCATAACAGACTTGCTTCAAAAGCAGATTGATAATGGCGACAGAGCTTTTGTCGGCTCCGATCTCACAGTTTATCCCCGGATTTTGCGCGGCTCTATTTATCTCGATCAGGGTGAACCTCAGAAGGCAATCGAAGAAGGCATTCTTGCTTATAAACTTTTGCATGAAGATGGACGTGAGAAACAAAGCTTTTATACATCTCAGCTGATCTCCATTTATGATTTTCTTGGTGTTGCCTATGCTATATCGGGAAATAAGTCGGATGCTCAAAAAATTGTTAATTCGCTGCAAAATGTTAGCATAACAGTCATGAACGGACCCGAAAAATACAGCGCACTGGCGCGGATTTATATGGCATTGAAAGAATATGACAATGCGCTGAAGGCCATAAGAAATCCTAATGCAAGAGTAACAGGTGCAATAACGGCTTTATACGATCAGACCTTTCAGGAGATACCCAATCTTTTTATTTTATCAAAAAGCCTTTATGAAACAGGAAACATAATAGAAGCAAAAAAAGGATATGACCGGCTTTTAGGGCATCCGCAGATTGAGCAAATCGGGGGTATTTACTGGATTGTGCTGCTTGATCGGGCAAAAATTGCTTTGTCCGAAGGCCGGAAAAATGCCGCAGAAGACATGCTCAAAAAAACAATCGATGTTATTGAAAAGCAGCGCTCTTCGATTAATTCCGAAGCAGGACGTATCGGTTTTGTAGGCGATAAACAATCAGCATACGCAGAATTGACGGCACTACTTATTGCTGACGACCGTTATGCAGAAGCATTTACTTACGTGGAGCGTGCCAAATCCCGCGCCCTTGTGGACTTGCTTGCTTCGCAAAAGGACATAAAAGTCCGAGGCGGACAAACTGAGCAGATCAGGATAACACTGGCCGAGCTTACCAAAGCGGAAAATGACCTCACCGTTGTGGCTCAATCTGCTGAAGATAAAGAAAGCCAAAATAAAACCCGGGCGGTTGTCCTGAAACTGAAAAAAAACCTGCATGAAAATGCGCCGGAACTATCCGCTCTGGTTTCCGTGGCGACTCCTTCCACGGCTGAAATCCAGGAGAAGATTAAAGACGATGAAACACTTCTGGAATATTATTGCGCAGGCAGTAAATGGTATGTTTTTATTTTAACAGACAAAACCATTGTGGCGCAGAAACTGCCGGTAACGGATTTGGAAAAAAACATTGATGCCCTGCGCAAAAACACTACAGCACAGGACTTACCGGATTTCAAACAATATAGCCAGATGCTATACCGCCAATTATTTTCTTTGGCAGCTCCTGCAATTAAAACAAAAAAATTGATTATCGTTCCACATGGCTCTTTGCATTATTTGCCTTTTGCCGCCCTTTCCGACGGCAATGAATATCTGATTGACCGCTTCAGCATACGGATGCTGCCCAGCGCCAGCGTTCTGAGCTTTCTCAAGGAACGGGCAAAGCAAGAGGATAGAGGCGCTTTGATTTTCGGAAATCCTAAGCTGGACGACCCAAAATATGATTTGAAATTTGCGCAGGACGAGGCTCTGTCCATTAGCAAAATAATTCCCGAATCCAATGTTCTTTTACGCAGCGATGCGTCTAAAACCAATCTTGAAAAATTTGGGAGCAAATATTTCATAATTCATCTGGCTGTCCATGGAGTATTTGATATTGATAAGCCGCTTAATTCAGCACTGCTGCTGGCCGCAGATAAAATGAATGATGGACTGTTGAGAGCAGGTGATCTTTATAATTTATCTTTGAACGCCGATTTGGTCACTCTCAGCGCATGCGAAACGGCTCTTGGAAAAGTTTCGACAGGCGATGATGTTGTCGGCTTAACGCGCGGTTTCCTTTATGCCGGAGCGCGTTCGCTAATATCAAGCCTGTGGCAGGTTGATGATGAGACAACCCGTGATATAATGATTAACTTTTATACCAATCTATCGAAGATGAATAAAGACGAGGCTTTGCGGCAGGCTCAGCTCAAAGTTAAAAAGCAACACCCGAATCCCTATTTCTGGGCAGCATTTTTACTCACCGGAAGTGCTATGTAAAAACCCGATGTAAATATGACACCGGAAAAAGAGAAACAGGAGAGTTATTGCCGAGTGAAAAACTGGATTGTTTATATCGTGCGATGCGCCGATGGAACGCTTTATTGCGGAATAACCAATGATCTTTCAAAGCGTATCCTGGCGCACAACTCCGGCAAGGGGGCGGTCTATACGCGAGGGAGGTTTCCCGTTCAACTCGAAGCTCAAAGCCGGGCAATGACACGATCGGAGGCGCTCAGGCTGGAAATGAGAATCAAGAAAAAGCCAAGAAAAAAGAAGATCGAGCTTCTTGGCATTTTAGGCTCATCATCTATCTGAACTGTCTTAATATACCGGCATTGCTTCAATTATGCTTAACGGACACATAGTTGGTATGATATTTGTTATTTTAAATCCGGCTCTTTCAAAAATCATTCCAAATTCCGACTCACTGCGCTCCAGGCCACCGGATAAGGTCAGCATACTGATATCTACAAGTTTACCGAAAGACGGTTCATTCCCTTTGGGTATTACTCTTTCGATTATCAAAAGATTGCTTTTGGCAGACATTGCTTTATGGCAGACTTTAAGAATAGCTACAGCATTGTCATCATCCCAATCATGTATTACCCGTTTGAGGATATAAGCATCAGCACCTTTTGGCACCGAGTCGAAAAAATTACCGGGTATAAGTTCGCAACGATTTTTCACACCCTGTCTTTCCATAATACTTATAGCTGCTTCATCAGCTGCTCTCAGATCGAAAAGCTTACCCTGCATTTGTGTATTGCTCTTAAGAATTTCAGCAAGCAAAGCTCCGTGTCCACCTCCAACATCTACAACAGTCTTAAATTGTGAGAAGTCGTATGCATTGATAACAGGTTCGAGTTCATGGCTTGAAAAACTGGTCATTGCTTCATTAAACTGTTTGGTAACTTCCATATTCAGGTTCATATAATCATGAACATCCATACCATGAACATGTTTAAAAGCTGGTTTGCCTGTTTTTACGCTGTAAAGCAAATCACCTTCCACAGACCAGGACCAGGGTTCGCCCACCATAATGGCGTAGCCTGCAAGAGAATCCGTACCGGTTCTTAACAGCCTGGCAAGCTGGGTCATATGAAAATTACCGGCTTCGTCTTCACTGAATATTCCCAAACTTGATAGAGCCCTCATTACACGATAAAGAGCACGGGAGTGGGCGCCCGACCATCTGTGCAATTTCCCGGCTGCTTTTTGGCCCTTCATCAAGGAGATCTGAGATTTTAAGCTTTGCTGCAACATAGATTAACTGTGTTATTCTGCTTCCGTGGATCATATGCATAAGCTTCATCTCTTCCGATGCTTGCTTTTTTACATCAGGATTATTTGTTACGGTCATTTGCTTTTCTCCTTTTAGTAAAATATCTTTTATAAGATACGATATAGCAATTGTCATAAATCTGTTCCGATTGGGTATGGGTACGCATGCTATCTGCAGGAATAAAATCTGCCTTTTATCAACGCTGTCAAATTCGCTTACAGAAATTTCATTTAACGACAGAAAATTTTGATTTTTGCAGGACTCTGTATTTTTCAGATTTTTTATCAAAGAGAGTCAGCAGGGCTGCCCGGCAAATGACTTCAGGACGCTTTTCACTTTCCCATAAACCGGCCTTGGCATATCCCATGCTGGCCATTTTTAAAACAACAAGCTGAGCCTTGCTCAGATCCTCTGAATAAGCTGTTAACTTGCCAAACACCGATTCGTCCGTATTTGTGGTAAATACCTCTGTATCGCCCATAATAGGATCAGATATCACTTTATTTCTCATGATTTTTTCAGCTACATAAATATCTAAATTTCGCCCGGCCTTTAATGCCAGAATATCAGCTCTTGTCATGCTGCAACATCCCCATCAGTCAAAGAAAATATGTCGCGTTCGTAATTAGCCTGCCATCTAAAATTCCGCCATCGGTGATACTCCCACAATAACCCATTTGGACGAAAATTTTCCGATAGCTGCAGTCAGGCATCCGATCCATTCCGTATCACATTATGAAACAAAAATCTGAACAAGCACGCTGCTTGCTAAATTGAACTGGATCATATTCTTTTCAAAAAATTGATCAAGTTCTTCTACAGACGCGATTGTGGTTGCTAAATGCTTCATACTAAACCTCTAACAATAACTTTAAGTATCCTCAGTTTCCCATTACAGTATTATCCAAATCACTTTAAATGTCCAATTTTTTGTGGCAAATTTCATGAATTTCCATACGATAAACATAGGATACAGGCAAACAGCATTTTTATACGACAATCAAATCTTCTAAAGAATTTCCAAAAAATACCGATATTGGAAGATAGGAAATAAAGGAGATGAATTTGAGTAAACAATTGCAAATGTTATCGGTGATGGATATCGCAGCAATATGCGGTGTTGCAAGAAGCACTGTATCCTACTGGATTGCCAAAAAGTCATTGCCCGCAAGCCGTGATGGCAAAAAACACGTAGTTTCCATAAACAATCTAATCGCTTTTCTTGAGGCAGAAGACTACCCTGTTCCTAAATCCCTTACGGAGTTTCCGGATGCCTTATATCAACAGGATTTGAAGCTATTTAAGGCCTGCTGGGAATATTGGTCGGAGTCCCACAGTGAGAACGGCTGCAAAAGCTGTTCTGTATTTACGAATTCTTTAATGGTGTGCTTTACCGCAAGAAACAACCCCGGCCAAAAGTGCCGGATGGATTGCTCTGAGTGTAAATATTTTTATGACTACCATGCGCCGGATATGTCGTTTATTCATCAGATCAGTAACCCTGCGGCAATTTACAAAGATCTGTACATATGGTCGGCAAACAGGGCGTGGGCGGATCTGTGCGGAGTAAAAACTAAAAACCTTATAGGAGCTGGGATTGAAGAATTTATTCATTCGGAATCATTAAAAAACATCATGAATTATGACAAGAAATTACGAATGGGGAACAGTTCGGAGGTTTTAAGATTTAATTTATCTTTTATCTCAAGAAACGGTAACAAGATAAAAACCGATTTATTAGCAAGCCCGCTTAAAAAACCTGATGGGACATGGCTTGCTGTTGTTGAAAGGCAATATCAGCTGTAAACATACAAATGTTTTTAAGAGGAAATTACAGGAAATGTCTGCCATAGACAGTTCATTACAAAATAATAAATATAACCTGAAATTCTGTCTTTTAAAAGATAGCGGCTTTTCTCAAAATACAGATATGATTTTACAGGAAACCGGGAACAGATACCGGTCGTTTTTTGAAAATATGGAACAGGGATATTATGAAATTGATCTTTATGGCAATTTTATATTTTTCAATGGGTTGGTCTGCAAAATATTTGGGTACTCAAAAGATGAATTATATAAGGTCAATTATATCCGGTTCATGAATAAGGAAAACAAAGGGATAGCCTATAATGCATTTAACGATGTCTTTAAAACTGAAAAACCAAGGATAGGCTGTGTCTTTCAGGTTGTAAGAAAAGACGGATTGACAAGACAAGTAAGCCTCTCGATCTGTCCGGTGAAAAACTCAAGTGGCAATAAAACCGGTTTCCGGGGCACTGTTTCCGATATCTCCGGGCAAAAAATCCTTGAGGCCCAGAAAAGACATGCACAGAAACTTGAATCCATAGGCCAATTGGCAGCCGGTATTGCCCACGAGATCAATACTCCACTGCAATATACTACCGACAACACGCGGTTTCTTCTGGATTCATTTGCCGAGATAGAAATCATCCTTACAAGTTATCACAAGCTCCTTGAATCGGTAAAGCTTGGCCGTGAAACACAAGCAGTTATCCGGGAGCTTGATACTTTAATATCTCAAATTGATCTTGATTATCTCATCAAAGAGATACCCAAGGCTATAGGCCAATCACTTGAAGGCCTGGATAATGTAAGCAAGATCGTTGTGGCCTTGAAGCAATTTTCACATCCCGGCACTGATGAGAAAATCTGTATAGATATTAACAAAGCTATAGAAAATACTATTGTTATCTCACGAAACGAGTGGAAATACATAGCCGATGTGATAACTGATTATGACTTATCCATGCCCATGATACCATGCCTTCCGGGTGAATTTAATCAGGTTATCCTTAATTTGATTATAAATGCTTCACATGCCGTTGCCGATTCAATTGATAAAGCATCAGGAAATAAAGGTATAATAAAAATAAAAACACGATGCAACGACTCCTGGGCCGAAATTCGCATAAGCGATACAGGGCCAGGAATACCTGAGGAGATCAGAGAAAGGATTTTCGATCCGTTTTTTACTACCAAAGAAGTTGGAAAGGGCTCCGGGCAGGGACTTGCAATATCCCATTCGGTTATTGTTAAGAAACATGGCGGATCTATCGGATTCGAAACAAAGATTAATCAGGGAACTACAATGATTATTCGTATTCCCACAGGCAAGGGAAATGGATAACACAGATACAGAAAAAAGAAAGATCCTTTTTGTAGATGATGAGCCAAAGGTTTTGGATGGTCTGGAACGGATGCTTAGACCTATGCGCCATATCTGGGCCTTAGCCTTTGCTGCAAGTGGCGAAGAGGCATTGGATATATTAAAAAGCAATCATTTTGACGTGGTTATCTCGGATATACGGATGTCAGGAATCAACGGATTGCAATTGCTTTCCGAGGTCAAGAGACTTTATCCCGATACGGTACGAATTATCCTGTCCGGCGAATCGGACAGGGAATTGATCATGAAGTCAATAAATGTATCACATCAATTTTTCAGCAAGCCTTGTAATACAGAAACATTGAAAGCGGCGATAGCAAGGACCGGGGATCTCTCGGCACTTTTGCAAAATGATTCACTTAAGGCTCTGGTTTCCAGGCTTGACTCACTGCCTAGCCTGCCTTCGCTGTATATAGATATAATGAAGGAGCTGCAATCCGATTACTCATCAATTAATAAGATCGGTGATATCATATCCAGTGATATAGCTATGACGGCAAAGATTCTCCAACTTGCGAACTCTTCCTATTTTTATCTTCCCCGTCATATTTCCAGTCCTGAACAGGCGGTTTTCCTGCTGGGGCTGGATACTGTTAAATCACTTGTTCTTTCCATTCAGGTTTTTTCATGGTTTGATAACAAGAGCCTGTCTGAAAATTATCTGAGTCAACTCTTAAATCACAGCATGGCAACTGCGCAGTTATCAAAGACAATAGCAAGACAGGAAAAGCAGGAACAAACTGTTGTTGATAATTCGTTCATGGCCGGAATTCTTCATGATTCAGGAAAGCTTGTAATGGCCTCATGCTTTGGTGATCAATATGGCAAATTAGCCTCAGAGCCTGAAGAAAACGGATTTTTTGCAGACACAGAAAAAGAAATCTTCGGTGTAAATCATGCGGAGGCAGGAGCATATCTCATGGGATTATGGGGTTTGCCAAATCCAATTATCGAAGCAATCGCCTTTCACCATTCACCCGGCAAGTCTATAACAAAAAAATTCACACCACTTACTGCGGTATATCTCGCTAATATTATTGAACATGAAAAATCCGGAAATTACACTGGAAAATCTAAGCCTGGAATTGATTATGAATATTTATCTGCAATGGATTTAAAGAAGACGAATTTTCCCGTTTGCAATGTGCCGGATTTGCAAAGCACAAAAGAGATGAGTGCTTATGAGCGATAAGATTCTTTTTGTAGATGATGATTTAAATGTGCTTGATGCCTATAAGCGGCAGTTGAAGAGGCAGTTTAATATTGATACTGCCAGGGAAGCAGAAGAGGGTTTAAATGCCGTAAGAAATCACGGTCCCTATGCAGTAATTGTATCTGATCTTCGCATGCCGGGTATGGATGGAAACCACTTCCTGTCACGAGTAAAAGAAATTGCCCCGGAGAGCGTCAGGATGATGCTGACGGGATTTGCCGACATCAAGACTGCAATGGATGCAATAAACCGCGGAAATATTTTCAGGCTGCTTACCAAACCGTGCAGCAAAGAAGTTCTGGCGGATGCTCTCACCGTTGGGATAGAACAATACAAAAAAAAATCACATATCAAAGAAAAAATTCTAAGTGACATGAGCGTCAGGCCAGGAAAAAAAATCCTGATAGTAGATGATGATCGTGTAATCCTCAGAATAATAACAAATGCCCTGAAAGACCATAAAGAATTGAAGATTATCACGGCATTAAACGGTAAAGAGGCCATAAAGATACTTAGCATCCAGGATATAGATATGGTTGTAACGGATCTGTATATGCCCGGTATTAATGGCCTTCAGTTGTTGTCTTACATGAAAAAGAACTATCCCGGGATTCCTGCTATAGTACTTACAGGATATGGTTCAAAGGAAACAGAGGAGCGGATAAAAGCCCTGGGTGATTTTCAATATTTTGAGAAGCCTCTGGATATGAATGTTCTTATTGAAGTATTGCTAAATACCCTTTATTCGGCCCATGCCGGTCAGATCCATGGGGTAAGCATAGCTTCTTTTCTGCAGATGATAGATATGGACGGAAAGGTATGCACATTAAAAATCAGATCCGGCAAGAGGTTTGGCTGTCTGTATTTCTTTAAGGGAAAATTGATAGATGCAGAAACAGGACAACTAAGGGGAGAAGAAGCTGCCATTGATATTATTGGTTGGGACAACAGCGTGATTGAGATCGAAAATGTGTGTAAAAAAAATAAGAATCAGATCAATAAGTCGATTATGCAAATACTTATAGAAAGTACGAGGATCAAAGACGAAATAAGATCGGGAATGAGGAATTGATATGTCGAGAATAATTACAGTTACAAGCGGAAAAGGCGGAGTAGGCAAAACAAACATAAGTGTTAACCTCGCCCTGTATCTTGCTGATGAAGGCTATCGCACATGTTTGTTTGATGCCGACATGGGTTTGGCCAATATAGATATCCTGCTTGGTATTTATCCTGAGCTAAGCCTTGAGGATGTAATCCTGGAAAAAAAGAAGATATCCGAGATCATAATAAAGAATTATATGGGGATAGATATTATTCCCGGCAGCTCAGGAATACAGAGGATGGCAGATCCAAGATCCGAAGAAATCTATTTATTGGTCAATGCTTTATCGGAACTTGATAATTATGATTTTCTTATTATTGACACCTCGGCAGGTATATCTAAAAACGTTGTCAGTTTCTGTATGGCCTCGCCGGAGATAATTGTGGTTGTTACAACCGAACCCACATCATTAACGGATGCTTATTCTCTTTTGAAAATACTTTCGCTGAACGGATTCAAAGGTTCAGTTATGGTTGCCGTCAATCAATGCAGAAACATGGAAATATCAGGTTTGGTATTTTCAAAATTTAAGGCTACGGTTGAAAAATATCTGCCGCTTAAAATACAGCCAATAGGATCAATCCTTATTGATGCGCATGTTGCCGATGCAGTAAGAAAACAAAAACCATTTATATCCCTTTATCCAAACAGCAACGCCGCCAAAGGAATTAAAAACATCGGAAGGTATCTTATGAAAAAAGATCCTGCCGAATTTGCCGGATATGGGCTTAAAACTTTCTGGTCCAAATGCTTTAAATTTTTCACTGATCCTTTGCAGCTAACGGTATCAAAGACAGTAAATAAAAAGCAGGTTCCGGACAAAGGCATAAAGGGAAAAAACCATACTTCTGAGTTAAAATCCGATAAGGAAAAAGAAGATTCTCACGGTACCGAAGCTTTGATATTACCACCGAAGGAGCCTGTCGTAAGTAAGGAAGAAACTAAAAAAGAGGCTGATCTTCAGGATATTTTCCTCATATTGGAAAAATTTAACCAGGGAATATCAAGTATTTCATCTGAGCTTAGCGCTATCAGAAGTATTATGGAAAAGGGTTATATGAATCCGGAACATGATCATAAAAGGGGTCAATCATATACGGATAGATCATAAATCAAGTTTTTTCAAAATCACAAAAGATGTAACTTTGTGTGATTGGCTTAAAACTAAAAGGTTATCGGTTTGACACAGCACGGATCATTAGTCTCTTAACAATCAGTAGTGTCCGGTTAAGTTTTTGCATGTTATATGGGATAAAAAAATTATAAAAATGTTTATTTTTTGCTTGACAAAGCAGATAAAAAATTTTTGTCGCCTTGTTATAAATTATAATTATAA
>NZ_JBAMMY010000329.1:0-2363 GCF_051233685.1 Desulfobacterium sp. N47 | reverse complement strand
ACATGGATAAATCTGTTTTCAAATATTGTTTCCGAAATTACGGAAAAACCTTTAGCAACAGACATAAGCACCATAAACTGCGCCTGCATGTCGGTGGGAAACCCGGGATATGGCATCGTCTTTATATCAATGCTTGATATTTTGTCCCCACCCTTAACTCTTATGCTATTGTCCCCAATTGTGATATCAGAGCCGGATAATTTAAGTTTGAGAATAACAGATTCCAGATGTGCGGGTTCGCAATTTATAATCTTGATATCGCTGCCGGTAAGCGCTGCAGAAACCATAAAAGTTCCAGCCTCTATTCTATCGGGTATGATAGATACTGAAACAGGCTTTAAAGACTCAACTCCGGTTATTTTTAATACTGATGTGCCGATACCTTCTATCTTTGCTCCCATTTTATTAAGCACATCCGCAAGAGCTACAACTTCAGGCTCTCTTGCCGCATTACGTAAAATACTGGTGCCTTCAGCCAGGACGGCTGCCATCATTAGATTTTCCGTGCCGGTTACAGTAACCGTGTCAAAATAAATTTCTGCTCCCTTTAATGTATCTGCACTTGCTTCAACATAACCGTGAACAAGATCAACATTTGCCCCAAGAGCGGCAAGTCCCTTTAGGTGCAGGTTTATCGGGCGCGCTCCAATGGAACAACCGCCGGGCAAAGAAACCCTTGCTTTTTTAAGCCTTGCGACAAGTGGCCCAAGCACAAGAATGGATGCTCTCATCTTTCTGACAAGCTCGTACGGCGCTTCATAATTATTCAGCCCCGCAGCATCCATTTTTACTATATCCCCATCTGTTTCCATACAGACGCCAAGATTTATCAGAAGATTTTTTGTGCTTTCAATATCCATTAAATCGGGGACATTCGAATAAGTACAAGACCCGTCAACAAGTAATGAAGATATGAGGATAGGAAGAGCCGCATTTTTTGCGCCGCTTATCTTTACCTCACCACTTAAAGGATACCCGCCTTCAACTATAATTTTATCCATTATCACCTTTTATGTGTGTATCAAAAAAAGCGCGGCCAATACAGTAAACCATTCCAAGACCGATAATTACAAGAGCAAACCATAACCCGCCCATAAAAACCATATGGGACATATCCCACATCCATTCAAAACAGAACGGAAACATATTTACCTCCGAATATAATTATATGCGTCTAAGGGTTCAGTTCCTTTTCCTGCGGAAAAACCGGCAGATACCGGTATGAAAAAGATATAATAATTATGCCATAGGCAATAGGCAAAATTGTAGTTGCAACCTCCTGCCAGCTTGGAAAATACATTTGCCAGGTTTCAAATGTGAGTACCGGAGCAGCCATTACCTGAAGAACCAGCACCCACCGGTTAATACAAACTCCCAGCACAGCAAGAATTGCGGCAGTTATAAGTCCATACCTGCTTTTTCGTCCCTTTTGCGATATTAGTATCAGTGCAGGAAGAATCCCGCAAATTACTATTTCAAGCACAAGTATCCAGATACCGTAAAATGGGTTATTCGAATAAAAATCCATAAGGCCAAAACCTGTTTCAGGAAGAGTAACCATTGCCCAGTACATAGTATCTATTATTTTTGCAATGATATATGTTGCTAACATCCAGCCTGAAATTTTTGCAAGAAGCTCTATTACATTCTGCCTTACAAGCTTTTTCCCTGTTATTTTTTCTGTAATCTTTGTGATAAGAATTGTAAAGCAAGGTCCGCAGGCGGCAGCCGACCATGTGAAAAGAAAAAATGTCCATGGCCAGATAAATACTCCTTCTCTGTAACCAAACGGACGTCCGAACAAAACTCCGGACACGCCTCCGAGAGAACCCTGATGGAAAAATGACAGAAAAACCCCCGTTGCGGCAAATACTGCCATTAATTCATGCAAATTGTGACCAAGATTGTGAAAAAAGGGCACATTATCTATCCGGCGGTTTTCAAGAATAATAGGAATATATTCAATAATCAGAACAAAGAGATAACAGGTTAGACAGAAGGCTACTTCGGTCAGCATGGAATGTACGTTTGCGTGCCAGAAAATAAACCAGCCTCTTAGCGGTTGTCCTACGTCAATACCCAGTATGATAAGCGCAGAGCTATAGCAGATAAACCCGATAATAACGGCATAGTTGATGATATTTTTGAGTTCATCTTTGCCGATTATATATCTTAAAAACCCCGTAAAAAAGGCTCCGCCGCCAAGTGCTATAATAACAAGATCGGCCCAGATCCATAAAGCAAATCCATACGAGTCATTCATGTTGGTCTGGTTAAGTCCCTTAAACCAGCAAAGAAACATTGCATAAACACCCCATAACAGCACAGTGCCTGCCGCACTTATCCACAGAGCAAACTGCCAT
>NZ_JBAMMY010000132.1:0-1472 GCF_051233685.1 Desulfobacterium sp. N47 | reverse complement strand
GATCCGATATCCAGGATATCCGCCTCTCTCTTCGTTATACATTTCCAGATGGCTCCCCCATCCGAGGTAACCAGAATGCTCCCGAACTCCCCCACGATAAAACCTCTCTTTTCATCCAGAAATTTCACCGCCTCCAGCAATGCTTCCATCTCCCCGCTTTGCTGGGCCTGCCAATGCGCTCCTCCGTCCTGAGTGTGGAGGATGGTGCCAGCCTCGCCCACTATCCAACCCTTCTGAGGGTTAACGAAGCAAACCCCAAAAAGATAATTGGAAGTGCCGCTTACCTGAGGCTTCCACGTCCGCCCCCCATCGCTCGTGGCGAGGATGGTGCCATTGCTGCCCACCACCCAGCCGTGCCCGGCGTCGGGAAAGGAAAGGGACACCAGCAGCTCTTTAGTGCCGCTGGACACAGGCTCCCATTTGGTTCCGCCGTCTTCACTAAGTAAAATAGTACCGTAATATCAGATCATAGAGCGGATCATGGAAACGCTGGGCTGTTTCCGCTGCGGCAGGCAGCAGAAAAAGACCTAAACAGCCCAATAATAAGAATACCTTGATGAATCTCATCAACATTTAACCCTCCTTAATTTAGTATTAAAGTGCATAAGTTATTACTCCGGCAATAAAACATGTAAATCTTACACTATATAGCTAACCATTTGATGTTTGAAACCAATGTTATTAACTTAAACGAACAAATTATATTATAACTATCAAATTATATTATAAAAAAGGTTGACTTATTGGTATCAGCATGATATATTCACTCTCTATAACAACAAGCAATTACTATGGGTAAGAAACAGCCGCTGAAGGATAGTGTTTCAGACATCAGCCATTTTGATTCTGGCTATCATCAACTTAGTTTAACGAACCGAACAAAGGGTTGCAAGTACAGTTCAGAACAGCGGCAACAGATTATAGAATCGGTATCGGAACTATGTGTTAAGGGAATCTCCAAAGCAAATGCTTTAAAGTCTCTTAAAGTCTACCGTTCAACCTATTATGGACGGTCATATAAGAAGAACGAGACAAAGATATTGACAACTTCGTTAACAGAATCGGAACGTCAGGCTGTTATAGAGAAAAAGAAATCCGGGCCACAGATGAGCCACCGTCAGATAAGCGGGTCTTTAAGGCATGATGGATATTGGATAAGCCCCTCCCGTTGTTACAGGGTGTTAAAGAATATTAGCTGGGTATGGTCTCAGACTCTTCGGGAAGCTCCATATTTTAGCGAAAAGATTGATGATCAAAAACAAAAAGCCCATACTTCGGGCTGATATGGGTTCTCCCAATACAGCAGGTAAGACCAGAAGGTTTATAAAAGATTTAGAGATAGTTCTTTCTCTCAGCAGGCCACATCAGGCCCTTTGGAATTATACGCCTGGATTTGTCCACAGAACAGGAAACAAATCCATGATACCGAGTCATTATAAACGTTCGGTTCAAATTGCCAAAGAACAAAGAAT
>NZ_JBAMMY010000328.1:0-12631 GCF_051233685.1 Desulfobacterium sp. N47 | reverse complement strand
TGGCGGAGGACGTAAGCGTACCGTATATAACGATTCGACCCTTTGCAGTGATCTTGAAAGTTTGATAGAACCAGAAACAGCAGGAGACCCAGAGTCGCCGCTTCGATGGACTTGCAAAAGCGTTCGGAACCTTGCTCAAGATTGGAATTATACAATAATGCCATATCGATCAACAGATAAATTGTAAACGTTATTTTGTGACAACTCCTAATCTGCTGAATAAATTCGGACCATATGCCTTAAAAGATATCGAAATTGCACCGATCGGACAAAGACCGGGGGTAAAATACGGGATTTTGATGGATAAGGGAAAGATGGAGATTGTGTATTGAAATGAACATGTGTTTAGAGGAAGGAGGCTGTTATGGCTGAACAATTAAATGATAGCAAGATATTAAGATTTATGTTCATTTCACAAGTTGTTTGAAATTTAATATTTTTTGTTTTTGGTATTTGTCGTTTGCCAAAAAAATAGAAATTTTGAAATGAAAAATATACTTCTATCAGTTGTAGGATTAAGTCCGCAGGTGATTACAGAAACATTGTATGCGCTACTTGAAGCTGAAATAATGGATTTTGAAATAATTTAGACAAGCTATTGCAATTGCAAATAGATGGAGTCTTTTTTTATGAAAGAAAAAACATACCTTATTGTTATGGGAATTCCAAGTATCAAGAAATACGTCTTTGGTACCGACCGATTGATGGAAATCAGAGGCGCAAGTTCATTGCTGGACAATTTAATCCGGCATGAGATAGAAGATTTTCTTAAAAAATGCACCGACATAATAGAAGTCGATACAGTTTTTACCGGCGGCGGAAGCGCACAGTTCATTATCAAATCCGATGAAGAAAAGCTTGGAAAATATCTAAGAGACTTGGAAGGCATTTTTATCAATAAAACCGGTGGCGGAATAAGATTGATTTGGGGGAAGGCTGAATATGATGGCAGTAATTATCAGGAAGCAATGGAAAGAGCTCATCTTGAATCAGAATCCCAAAGGGAAGAAAAACCATTCGTTCCAACCTCGCAACTACATACAGGCTTCATTCGTGAATGTAATAGCTGTTCAAAAATGGCTGGCTATATTACTGTAGAGCAGAACAAGCAGCGATTGTTATGCAATGAGTGTTACCTTAAATTGAAATATAATCGCAATGCACGGGAGTACTTATGGGATGATCTCTCGAAATTCCTGCAAAAAAAGCATGTGGTAGTGGAACGACCGGATACCTTTGAACAAATCGGCGAACAATGCAGTGTCCGTAATGGGTATACAGCTCTTATCTACGCTGATGGCAATGTAATGGGAAAAATTATCAAACAGATCAAGGATAAAACACAGTACCAATTTTTTTCAAAAACAGTTGAAGATTCCATACGAAAAGCTTGTTATGAAGCGATTTACGAAACATTCTTTGAAAGTGTGAAAGAGAGGCCAACAATCTTGCCTGCTGAAGTTCTACTTTTGGGAGGTGATGATTTGCTTGTTTATTTAACTGCAGAAAGTGCTTTCCCTTTTGCTATAAAATTAGCCAAAAAGTTTAATGAAGAAACAAAAAGGGTTTTCGCGAATTCCCCTTTTTTCCCTGAGTTGCTTGAGGGCAAGGGATTGACGATTTCATTGGGAATTGCATACGGAAAAAGCCATACTCCTTTTTCCATAATGCTGGAGCAGGCAGAGGAGCTGCTTCACACGGCGAAGAAAAAAGGATCGCAGGATAAAAATGCCGGAATATATTACGCTCCAAGTTATATAGACTATCATATTTCCACGAACTTTAACCAAGTCAGTGTAAAGGAAAGCCGAACTGCTCATATGAAAATTCATGGAACTGATGGCAGATTTATTAAGCTGTATCAAAGGCCCTATTCACTTGAAGATGCCGAAACCTTGCTGGAGCATGCTGAAAATTTAAAAAATAGCAATATTCCTGGAACACGCTTGAATCGCCTGGGGAATGCGCCAACCATGGGAAAGGTTTATGGTACAATCGAGTTTCTAAACTTATATACCAGAGCGGGCGATTCAAGAGAAGCTGTTGGTAAAGCGCTGGATAGTTTTGACTGCTTTACGCATATGCCATGGAAAAATGAGATTAAGGACGATTCCACAGTACTTGTAGATTTGATAGAGCTCGCGGGTTTTTGCAAGAGAATAAATTAACTCTTTATGATGATTAGGAATCAAGAAATGCACCACATTATATTAAATCTGACAATCAATATGACATCCAAATGGCATATCGGATCAGGCGAAGGGAGTCTAATCCTTGATCGTCTGATAAATAAAGATTCACGGGGTAGGCCGTTCATACCTGGCAGCACATTAAAAGGGGTTATCAGGGAGAGCTGTGAAAAACTTTCCAGAACCCTTGGATTCCCGGAACCTTCTGATCCGCATCAAACCGATCTAACGATCCAAGATAATTTTAGGCCTACCGTTGATTTGCAATCACCCATCGACAGAATTTTTGGAAACAAATTCGAAGGGGGACAGCTTTTTTTCAGAGACGCACGCCTTGAAAATGATCCTCTATACAATTTCCGAAAGACTCAGGCCCGAATATGTAAATACCGAAAATTGGGAACCGCCAAGGACAAGCACCTTTTTTCCACAGAATACGCAGCACCAATGGTTTTTAAAACAACCATTGAGGGGCATCATGAAAATTTAGTCAGCATTGTAGAGACAGACCCACCTTTTGAATATTGCCTACTGATTGCAGGCATTTTGAATATCGTACATCTTGGTGGAGATAAAAGCACCGGATGCGGAAAAACGGAGATTGTGTTTGATTCTATTAAGTTCAATGAGAAGCCAATTCTTATGGATACAATTTTTGAATATTTGGATTCAACTATGTACATGGAGGCAAAGGCATGAAACGCTACCAAATCAGAGCAAAACTAATGTCGCCTTTAGCCATCAGGCAAAATCGCCAATCCGACATGTCATTTAGTTTACCTTATCTTCCTGGCGCTAGCCTGCGGGGAGCATTAGCCGCTAAACATATACGTGATGGCGGCAACCCTGACGACAATGTTTTTAAATCGCTGTTTATCAATCATTCTGTAAATTTTGGTAATTTACTCCCGGTAGACAGTGAAGCCGGAAATTCCAAGGTGTTACCACTAACGAGTGCTTCCTGTAAACGAGTCCCTGGATTCAGGCAAGAAGGCAAACATGGTGTTTCAGATACCTTGATTTATAAATTTGCACAAAGAAATCAGATAAGGACTAATAATGAAACATTCTGTCCGGTTGTAGAATGCAGGAATGATGTGAAAGCATTCAGCGGTTTCTGGAATGGCGATATCGATTCGCCTAAAGAAATTCAAACATCAATCCTTTTTCAACGACATACAGGTATTGACAGAACCACTGGTACAATTGCTTCCTCAATTTTTTTTATCACTCAAGCTATGGCCGATTTTCGCAAAGCCTCCGAGACAGGGAAATATATTCAGCAGTGGCTTTCCGGCAGCATATATATAGATGACGAACAATTTGAGATGCTTAATTCGCTTGCCAGAGGGCCTGTCTTTGTCGGTGCATTCCGGACACGAGGCCAGGGAGAAATTGAGTTATCCATTGAACCAGACGAAGCTGAGACACCTTTTCCGGATATTGTTGCATGGGGCAGTAAATTCAAGGGCAAACTAAAGGACATAGTGCATGATAAAATTCCAGAGGATTTGTCTGTCGGACTTTATTTCAGTGTAACACTTGAATCAGATACAATTCTGGTTGATCAATTTTTGCGGCCATCTTCCGAGATAAATTTGCCATTTGATAATATACAGCCTGTATTAAAAATTACCAAGCCGCAGATAATTCGCGGATGGCAGGCGGCATGGGGGCTTCCAAAACCGGATGACATCGGCCTTTCTATGGGCAGTGTATTTCTGTTCAAATATATTGGAAGTGATGTGGATGGTCTTAAACAAGTTTTGAGTACCATAGTAATGAAGGGAATTGGTCTCCGACGCGAAGAAGGTTTTGGTCGGATTTCAGTATGCGATCCGTTGCATATTCAAGAGGAGGTGGTTTGATGGAAGTAAAACGTAATGGTATTGATCCAGAAATACTGCAACAAATTGATATGTTTCTTGAAAATTTTTATCAACAGTCGGTCGCTGCCGGAAATGAAATGGCACGAGTTGAGTTGAGTCCTTCACAGGTAAGAAGTCTCGAAACATTGATCACTTCAACAACTCGATTTTCTGAGGTTATTAATTACATCAAAAATCAAATTGGGAAAGATAGACAAAACAAGTGGTCACAAGTCGGATCTTTCTTATTAGGGCAACTGGATCAAATTGAAGCCAAAGTCGAATCGATGAAAAATTTATTTAGGATAACTGGTCGGTCATTGACCGATCTGGAGATTGAAGGCATATCTGAAACTATTATTTCAAAAATTAAAAACATGGCACTGTTGCCATTTGCCGATGAAAAAAGGTTTCGTGATATTTTAGAAAAATTAATCGGATATGAATTAAAGGCATTAAATAAGAATGATGAAGAAAAGAAATACGATGAATCGGAAAAAACACGTCAGACCATTCTTAAATATGCCCGAATCGAGACTGCAACTATATTAACCATAAAAATGATCTTGGTCAGAAAGTGGTGTAAGCAGGTTGTGGCACACTATTGTTATAAAAGGGCTCTCATGGGGAAAAATGAGGGAAATCAGGCTTAAAGTAATTATGTCAGGGGTATGAAACATGGGGTATGAGTATGATGTCTTTATAAGCTATCGTAGCACATATAAAAAATGGGTAAAAGAAGTATTTTTACCTATTTTTGAAGAATCATTAAATGAAGAAGTAGCTATATTTCAAGAAAAGGTCACAATATTTTTGGATAAGGATGGAATAACTGGTGGTGATAATTGGAATAATAGAATACTAAACGCACTTTCAAAATCAAAATGCTTGATCCCAATAGTTTCTTATCAGTATCTTAACTCGTACAATTGTCGAAAAGAGTTCGTCATTATGCATCACAGGCAAATTCAATTAGGGCTTCAAACCATTAACAATCCTAAAGGAATAATAATTCCTTTCGCGATACATGATGGCGAACATTTCAAAAAAATAATAACAGATATTGAATTTTATGATTGCACAGATTATCGAATACCGGAATGTGGGATAGAAGCTTTTCTAAAAAGTAATGCCTTTTTAGAATTAGGAAGAAAAATGAATAACTGGGCCAAAGCTGTTGCTAAATCAATTTTATATGTGAATAACAATAATCCCTGGAATCCTAACTGGTTAAATACGGAATGGATAAATCTTCCTGTGGATGATATTTTGCCACCATTATATCAACAAAAAATTACACAGCCGATACTGGATTAATATATGGGTCAAATAATTACATTCTACTCTTATAAAGGGGGTACGGGAAGAAGTATGGCGCTGACCAACATCGCTGTCCTTCTAACAGAATGGGGATATAAAGTTTTAATGATAGATTGGGATTTAGAGGCGCCGGGGCTGGAATATTTTTTTAAACTGTGTCCTCATTTCAAATCAATTCAAGAAAAAAAAGGAATAATAGACCTTCTTAATGAATTCGAAAAAAAATATAGCAAAGTCTTAAGGCAAGCAACCCAAGCAAACTTAATTAATTGTATTTCAAATATCATTAGAAAGCGCTCCGGTATGACTTACCAACCACATATCCTTCATGATGAAGAAGATTTAATATTTCATTTGGAAAAAATAATATCAGAGATTTCATTACCCAATACCTCTAACAAACTGTATTTATTAACAGCCGGGGAGCGAGATGAAAATTATTTTAAAAAGGTTCGCAATCTGGATATTCAATCTTTTTATGAACAAAGCAATGGAGGGGAGCTAATAGAATATTTAAGGAATGAATTTAAAAGAAAATTCGACTTCATCTTTATCGATAGCAGAACAGGTATCACAGATATCGGAGGAGTTTGTACTATTCAGCTGCCCGACATACTTGTCCTTTTCTTTATTGCTTCTGACCAATCATTTAATGGCATTATAAAAGTTGCAAAAAAAGCTTACGATGTTCAGAAAAATTGGACAATAGATCGACAAGGGTTAGCTTCGATACCTGTAGCAAGCAGGTTTGATTTCAATAGTGAATATGAGACAGCCAAATATTGGATAAATCGGTTTGCGAGTCAATTAAATGATATTTACGGTCGCTGGTTGCCAGTACAAAGTAACACATCACTGGAGGATTTGGTTCAAAAACAAATCGATATGCTGATGAATACCAAGTTGCCATATATACCATATTTTAGTTTTGACGAAAAAATGCCTGTATTTGAAGAGAAGCATAATCCGGGAGGGTTGAAATACGCCTATGAGAATATTGCAGCACTCATAGCAAACAATCTCGAAGACGCAGATCAATTGATTAATGACCGCGATACTTATATTCGTAAAGCTGCTGAACGACCTCAAGCAACGAGTAAAGGAGGCGATTTGATTATGGATAATCCATCTCCATCTATGCCTGCAGATGAGTACATAGAATCCGAGGGCTTTAGATTATTTTTGGATGAGACTATACGTCAAAACGCATGCAATGCCGTGGAACTTTTCCTCAAAGATAATAAGCCCATCAAAAACGCGCAACTCAATGCCATCCCTCCTGCAATTCAGGCAAGAGGTTTTTCCGGCTTAAAAGACCTTATAGAAAATCAGAAAGGTAAAGATACTAAGCCGGAAAACAAGGCATTTTGGGAATTTCTAAATAATATCATATTAGCACAACCTGGCTCTGAATTTTCTCTTAGGCAAATTATTCAAAATGAACTCAAAGCACACAATTTGCTTACGGAAGAAACGATGTCGCATGATAAAATAGAGCAAAAGAAAATCAGGAAGGCCAATAAAGCGATTGTGGATGAAGTCTTAAATCATTCGATAGCAATCTATTTTGAACACTTTAACAGCCATTATTTTTATATAACCAAACAGGGGGCAGTATCATGAGCAAACACAACATGTTTAACCGAAAGATAAAAATTTCCGGCAATCTTATCTTTGACACTGCTTTTCATATTGGATCCGGTAAAGAAGGAGAGTTAGCCACCAATATGGGAATTTTACGTGAGGCGGACGGAAGTCCCATATTGCCCGGATCAACTTTAAAAGGAAATTTCCGGGCTTTTGCAGAGCGGCTTTCCGACCACTTGGGATTTGAAGCCTGTCTTCTTGATTCGAGTCTATCTGGAAAGAATTGTGTCAGCGATGAGAATTTTAGAAAAACTAAACTAAATGAATTCCAGGAATTAAAGACGGAAGATGTAAAAATCAACTGGTTAAACGAAAAAACCTGTGATATTTGCCGTCTTTTTGGCTCACCTTTACAGGCATCACGTATTTTTTTCAGCGACGGTACACTTATTAAATGGGATCAACGCATTCAGATAAGAGACGGCGTTTGTATCGACAGAGATACGGAAACTGCGAGGCCAGGTGCGAAATATGATTTTGAAGTGGCCTCAGCCGGTACTGTATTTAAAATAAACATTGAACTTGAAAACCCGGACGACAAAGATTTGGCTATTGTAGCTGCTGTCCTATCGGAATGGGAAAACGGTTTTCGTTTAGGAGGATTTACTTCTCGTGGACTTGGGCGGGCTCGATTTGTGGATAAAAAAGTTGAATATGTAGATTATACAAATTTTGATCAGTTAAAAGCTTATTTACTTACAAAACAGATGACGGAAGCCGGATCACTGCTGGATGACAACCTGCGCTCGGCATTGCAGGTTAAGGAGGGATAAGAAAATGCTGAAAAAAATGATTAACAACGCTAAGATTGATATTGAAATACATCCCAATGACCCGTTGCTCATCAAATCCGGAATGTCTACTGTTGGTGGTGCGGATATGGTATTTGTCAGGACGTACCGGTTTGATGGAAAAGATGAACCATTTATTCCCGGAAGCTCATTAAAGGGAATGATCAGATCGTATGCTGAAAAAATCTGCCGCAGCTTAAGAGATATGCCTGTTCCGGTTTGCTTGCCCTATCTTGAGCCTAAAAAAGAAAAAGAGGGGGAAAAACGCCAAGCCTCATGCGGATTATATTTTGAAAACTATAAAAAAAAGGTGAAGCCAATTTCTTCCCCGGATATATACAGTCTATCCTGCCCGGCATGCAGGTTATTCGGTTCGCAGAGTTTTATCGGAAGGTTTGCTACATCAGATGCATATCTTACCGACGAGTTCCGGCAAAATGGGCGACCTGTTTTTGAAATTAGGGATGGTGTTGCCATTGACAGACTGACCGGTGGAACAGCCGGTGGCGCAAAATATAACATGGAAGTACTGACCCGTGGAGAATTTAAAACAACGCTGGAGATAAGGAACTTTGAAAGGTGGCAGCTTGGGCTTATCGGGCTGGTGCTTCGGGATATGGAACAGGGTCTTGTCCGCGTTGGTTTTGGTAAAAGCCGTGGACTGGGCTCATTTCATGCGAAAATAACAAATTTTGAGATAACCTATTACAATCGGAATATTAATTCATTAAAGGGCCTTTCAACTCTTGCATCAAAAGAGGATTCCAAGGCATATGATTTTTTCCCTGAAACGGTGGATGATGCCTCTCAACTTCCTGTGCCCAGAAGCGAGGGTTTGCGTTATATATACAACCTGACCGACTCATGGAAAGAGAGCCTTGATCCGGCTGTGAAGGATTTGGTGAAATATATTGAAGCTGTAAAATGGCCTAAGAATATCGAAGAATACATTGCAGGGAGGAGCTAAATGCCATTTCTTCATTCAAAGAATTTTAATATCCAAGACTTTGTTTCGTTTATAAGCCAATGCCGGTTTCCTGAAGATGCTTTGATGATGGCTTTCTCTCCTGCTGAAACGGTTTTTGCCAAATTTAAACTGGATGAACCCTTTCTAAAAGAAACAGATCAGGGCAGGATTTTTTGGACCGGTGGTGAACTTAAATGGCGTTGTGTGGACGGTCAAATACGCGTCGTCTATCTCGGGACAGAAGCGCCACCTGACGGCCTTGACGATCATTCTCATGAAATGAGTGGCCTTGTAAATAAGCCTGAAGAATTAATACTCTGGGGTGTTCGTTCAGATAAAAAGCCGGAGTGGATTGAACAACAGGTTCCGCAACGGTTTGTTTATCCTGTTAAAGGGGTAAAATATTCAAGGGGACGGGTGGCTCTTGTGGTGGAAAACTGGCTTGATGAATCAGAGATTACTCATTACAGCCGTTATCAAAGCCTTAAGGAAATACCGGGAGAAACATATGCCGATAGATGAAAAATTCTGGAATCCATACAGGATGATTCCGGTAAGGGAAAAAATCGAAAGAAGACCACCGCAAACCCATGAGAAGTTTAGAGGGAAAAGCGGCATTATCTCATGCACTCTGGAAAATTTGACCCCATTGTTTGTTGGAAAAAATCAGTTAAATCAACAGGCGTTTCTCACCCGCAATGGCAAACCCGTGATCCCAGGAAGCTCTTTGAAAGGGATGTTGCGCTCTCTCTCTGAGGTTATAGGTGGTGGCTGCAATATTACCGATTCTAAAGGCCAATACAATAAATCCCTTGCTGCATGTAATAATGCAAGTAATCTTTGTATTGCTTGCAGGATGTTCGGCATGAGATCAAATGCAAGGGTGCATACAGGAAACGTAAGTGTCGGAGATGCCCTGATACGTGAAGACACGCCTGAGACAAAAAATTTTCAAATTTTGCTTTCAAGCTGCGGAACCCGGCATGAGCCATTTTACCGGTCCCCCAAAACGGGTCAGCTTGATGGAAAATCCCGAAAATACTATTTTCACCAGCCGCTCAGAACAGATTCTGTACCGAACGTACCGGAAAAGCTAAAGCCCCATGCTTGGGATATCAAAGCCCTGCTACCCAGCCACCATTTTGACTTTGAAGTGCACTTTTCCAATTTAACCCAGGATGAGCTTGAACTCCTTATGTATGCCTTGGTGCTTGAAGAGGAATGTCAATCTGTGATTGGCGACGAAAAGCTTAAATTAAGCGGTCCCCTAAGACACAAAATCGGCAACGCCAAGCCTTTAGGCCTGGGCTCCTGCCACATAACCATAAACAAGCTCGTCTATTTGGCTGACCCGAAGCAACGGTTTCTATCACTTCAGCAGTCGGGTGATGTCGTTTATGAAGAGAACCCCCTGAAAGAAGAGATCTCAAATCTGACAAGCCGATATCCAGCGGATATAAGTGAGACAATGCAGCAGTTACGAAAAATGCTGATATGGGACATAAACGATTCAAGAGATTTTGCTTATCCGGATTATTATTGGTTTCAGAATCCGGTGAACAGCCAGAAAATACTTAAAAAGATCTAATGGAGAAAGTTTGAACAAAGCCAAAAACAAATCAAAAAAAGATGGCAAAAAATTTTTGCAGGAAGCATTTGCTTCTGAACAAAAATTATTACGGGCGGCACTGGAACATTCGAGCCAAAGCATATCACATGATGCTACTATGGGTACGGTTAATGAAAGCTGTTTCATTGAAGTTCTAAGAAAATATTTACCAAGGCGATATGCTGTCGACACCGGCATCGTCATTGACAGTACAGGCAATACCAGCGATCAGATAGATGTGATTATATATGATATCCAATATACGCCTACCCTTTTAGATCAAAAGAGTCATCGATACATACCTTCAGAAGCGATTTATGCTGTTTTCGAGGTGAAACCCAAAATTAACAAGAGTTCCATTGAATATGCAGGTAAAAAAGCAGAATCGGTAAGAAAACTAAAGCGAACAAGTGTGCCTATAGCGCATGCCGGAGGAGAATTCCCTCCTAAGAAATTATTTCCAATAGTTGCAGGGATTGTGGCAAGCGGAATTGAATGGGAAAATGGCTTTATCAATGCCTCTTTTATTAAAGGCTATAAGACATTAACAGATGATAGAAAACTGGATTGCGGCGTTGCTATTTCCGGAAGTTGCTTCGATATATTTAATGGCGCCTTTGAATTTGGCCCAACGAATCAGGCGTTGACTTATTTCCTGTTCCGGTTGTTACAGAAGCTTCAATCTCTTGGAACAGTTCCTGCCATAGACTGGAATGCATATGCCTTAGCTCTCAGTCAAGGATAGAATTACTATGAATTCGAAAATAAAGCCCGTATTTATTAGCTACAGCCGTGAAGATTTGCATGAAGTCAAAGAAATTGTAAGCATATTGCAAGTGGCAGGAATTCCGGTATGGCAGGATATTAATTCCCTGGATGTTGGTTTGACGGAAGACCAAATAAGAACCGCAATACGGGAAGATTGCGCGGCGCTTGTTTTTTATGCAACTTCTAACAGTATAGTATCTGATTTTATAAAAGACATTGAGCTTAAAGAAGCTTATCAAAAGTTTAAAAGTGATAATAAATTTTCGATTGTTCCTATATTCAATGAATCAATTGATAAAGTGAATGCTGCTCTCAAGGGGGTTATCGATGGTAATATTTCAAGATTCAACGGTATAGTTATTGAACCGGGTAAACCTCTGATGGAAGAAATATCTCAAAAGTTGAGAAGAAATCTTTTGAGTATTGTACTAGGACAAAGCCAGGAAAAAAGAGTACGGATAGCAGTAATGACTTATTCTCCTACTCCAGATGATGCTAAACCAATGTTGAACCTGGACTGGTCTGCTCTACATCTGCCGGACAGCCTTCTTTCGCAAAACTCATGGGCTGATTATGTTTGTCCTGCTCTGGCGGATATCAAAAATACCCTCGTAAAAAGCAGCAGAACAAATCTGGAAATTATTTCAAAAGCTCAACCTCAAGTCGGAATTGCATTCGGATATATTTTTAGGAAGGAAGCCGGGTTTATATTGGATGTCCATCAGTTCGACCAAATTTGGAGTACTTCGACAGATGAGAATGAAACTTCCTATTTGAACTGCAACTGTACTTCAGGAGACCTCGGCAATCAAAATATAGCAGTCATCATTTCAATTACCCAGGAAGTCGGCAATGTCACGGGAAGGCTATCAGGGGTAGATATTGGTTTCCGTGCTTTTCTTAATTGTTCACCAACTGGTGGCAAAATTCCTTATAATATTCCACACGGTCAGATTGCAGCAGCTATGGCTGGAGAAATCAGAAAAGCTATTCTTGATGCAAAAAGTAAATATGATGTTACCGACATTCATATTTTTTCAGCCATTCCGCTGGGGCTTGCTTATTTGATAGGATGGCGATTAAACGCATGCGGCCGGATTCATCTGTATGATTATGACCGAAGCAAGGGTACTTATTCACCTTCATGGATTCTTGAAGGAAATTACTGAGTTCTGATTAAATTATTGCGGAAACTATATGGCAAACCGTTACCTGACTGAACAGAACAGCATACTCCGGAAAACCCGTGGCCGACCGTTTCACATTAAATCTTATCAACAACAAGGTATTTTGCCCCGATGATTTTCACGCTAATCCTTCCGGTGAAGGCATTTATTTCAACCGCGATGCTATGAAACGATACTTTGCGGAATACGAAAAGCATCTCAACCGGGAATTTAACCATAATGAAACCGGAACAAAAACGACTTTGAGAAAGTGTTTCCGGCATCAGGCGGAGAAATTAGCCGGAA
>NZ_JBAMMY010000327.1:0-9600 GCF_051233685.1 Desulfobacterium sp. N47 | reverse complement strand
TCATATTATCATCCTTTCTTGAATTGGCGAATTTAAGAAGATAATAGAGCATTCTCTTTATTAAATCAATATGTTATTTGGTATTTCAACTGCTTTTTATAAAAATAATCGGATCAATGCGAGACTTTTGAAATTACCTCTCTATTATAGATTTAACTTTTAATAAATATAGCAAAGCTTATGCCTGCCGATTAAATTGTGGACTAAATATATAACAGATTGTAATATTTGATGCTTCCGTAAAAAGTCCAAAATGGCAATTTTTTAAAAACCACACTCAATTATTACAGAAGGTTACAAAGCCAATTTTTTGGTTTTCCGACTTTTTACGAGACCATCATATTTAGATAGTCAAGAATAGGTTGCCGGATATACCGTTTCAGGTAAAAAAACATGTCAATATATTTTACATGAAGTAAAATATTTTTTATTCATTTAAAGAATTGCATATTTTTATACTTAAAAAGCTGATATAAAAAGAACGATGATAGAAAGACGATTTATACAAACAAAAAAAACCAAATCAAAGAATCTCAGCCCAATATTTGTTCCGTTATATATCCCCAGAATTAGCAATAAAAATGCTAATACATTATCTATATCATTTCTTTATATCGCTTATTATATATGATTTTAAATAATAATGCAAATTATATTAATAACTAAAGTTTCGCAGCAAAAAAACAGCACAAATGGTGATATAATTATTTAATATAATTAATAAACAACTTGAAAAGCAGCTCCGATTATAGTATATTTGATTATAGCAAGTAACCGAATTTACTAAAAAAGGAGCTGCCATGAAAAACAATATTACATTCTCACTGAATGTTCAATTGCCGAAATCCGGTCATGTCCAGGTCGTTTTTATTTCGGATGGCAAAAAGCAATGGCAAGCCTTTCTTTCAACCGATCAGGACTTAGAAGCATCAGAGGTTTTATATTATTATTCCATAAGGTGGTCGATTGAAGTATTCTTTAAAGATGCCAAGCAACTCTTGTATTTAGGCAGTGAACAAAGCAACACTTTTGATGCAGTCATAGCCTCTTACAGCTTGACTATGATCCGGTATCTTCTACTGGTTTACATTTTCAACAAAAGCAAACTTCTTGGGCCGCTGGGGCCGCTGTTCAGAGAATTATCTGACGACCAGATATACTTTAGCATGGCAAACAAATTTTGGCGTAATGTCAAAGAGCTTATCATTATGTCAAGTCAGCTATTATCAGACGAAATTGACACAAACAATATATTATATATTCTTGAAGTTATTGAAAATGTACTTTATAATCAACTCGATTACTCAACTGCGAAACTTTAGTTTATAATATTATAACAATATCCTGTATATCCGTATTTATATTTATTACTAAACACCGATTGTAAATGGAATTGATTTCAGTATAAAGATGAACAATCTGCCGATACATAAACAGCCATAATTACAGCTCAAATTCATCGATATCATCGTATGGCTGTTCTTTTCTTCCAAGCATTGCAATAATTTATCCTACAATAATACCTGTTGAAACTGCAACAAGAATTGTAATACCAATCCCAGCCATACAGCGGATGAGGATGAGTGATAATAACACCATGTTTTTTTGTTCCGGGATCAAGCAAACCCTCTAATCTGATTTTATCATCAGTATTTATTTCAATTTTTTCTTCCGGCATGACTTATCCCCATTCTTGTGGAAAATTTCGTTTCTTCTTTCTATGTTTTAAGTTCTTTCTTAAATGAAACAATTATATGTCAATAAATAAAAATGAAACATAATACTATTATCCATAGATTCAAAGTGTTATATAATTACTTAGTATCGGTCTAAGCCCTTCACCAGAGGTGGAGGGCTTAGACCGATACTAATCAAGGTGACCCTATTCCCCCCTGTTTTATTTAACATTTTAACATAATATGTGTCAAATATAACATATAAAAATATCAAATCTGTCAAATATGATATTTTGATACGTTATATTTATTTAACTATCTGTATTTATTAGTATGAATATTTTGGCATGCTTTTAGCTTTAATAGAATAAAGATAGGTGAGGAAGTTATTTTACAGGCGATAAGAAGTGTGATTTAATAAATTATACTATGGCAGGTGTTTTTGTTCCTTCTGATCTTAACAAAACTTCAGTCCGTTCAAATAATAAAAATAATCTTTCCAGGTTTTACATTTTTATTCATAATAACATAATAAGACTTACTTTTCTTTAGCAGACGAAAGTCAAAAATTGTGAATACCCTTCTATCCTTGTAAAAGTTGGAGGATTTTCTAATGGCTGAAAAAATACTGTCATACGCGGAATTGGGACAAAAGATTAAGGAGCTGGGAGAAGAGGCGCTTAAACACAAACTCACTGAGGAATCCCTCGTCCGTGAAAAAAATCTCTCTGATTCAATTATCGATAGCCTGCCGGGAATCTTTTATATTTTTGATGAAAAGGGCAATTTTCTCCGATGGAATAATAATTTCGAAGAGATTACTGAATATTCAGGTAAAGAAATATCAACAATGAGCCCGCTTGATTTTTTTGTCGAACAGGATAAAGCAAAAGTTGCTGATAAAATCAGGGAAACTTTTATCAAAGGCAGTGTTTGCGTAGAAGCTGTTATTGAATCAAAAAGCGGCAATAGAATTTGTTTTCATCTATGTATCAGCTAAAGAGGTGCCTCTGAATATTGAACATGTAAATTTGAATGAGCTCTTTGATATTACCAAAGATATGTTTTCCACTAAACTTCTTGCCCGTCGAATAAGCTGGGCGCAGCCTGAAAATATATTATATGCCGATGTGGACAGATTATCCATTTTGCGTGTTATCAGAATATTTGTTGATAATGCCTTAAAATATGGTGGTGACAAATTATCCGAAATAAGAATAGGATATGAGAAATCCGATCTGTTCCATATTATTTCCGTGAAAGATGATGGTATTGGCATCGGAAAAAATGATTCGGAAAAAATATTCTGGCTGTTTTCGCGATCTGTAACAGCCGGAAATATTCAAGGATCGGGACTTGGGTTGGCAATTGCCAATGGAATTGCGAAGAAGCATAAAGGCAGAGCATGGGCCGATACCGATTCCGGAAAAGGTGTAACTTTTTTCATATCTGTCTCAAAGGATTTAAGTCCAACAAAACTTTGATCAAATTCCTGCTGGATTATAGAATCGACAGTCCTTCCTGTTAATGCGTCAGGCTATAATTTGATCGATCATCCACATCTACATGTGCCAATAGCTTTTTAATGATAGTATTCCCACTATTTGGCTGTTCGTGGAGGATGGCGGGCTCTATCCCTAACCGTTCAACAAGAGTGACATCAAATGCCTTTAAATCGTCAATGCGTCGTTAAATAGAGCGAACTGCATTTCCTATATCGTCAGTTGTTAGGACTCCTGAAGGTGGTTCTACTGTTGTTGATTTTCTCGCCATTAAAATTCCCTTCTATATATCAATTAACGCCGCGGGTCACGCGCCGCCCTTTGGCGCGTCGCTGTGGACCCGCTGGTTGGTAAAATTCGCAGATATTGCTCGATGGGCAATTAAGCGTGCGTGAATGAATGTACACTAGTGAGGCGTTTTCCAATGCTGATCTCCGCGATTTTTAGATCGTAAGACGCCTGAAGATTAAGCCAGTATTGCGGTGACTGGTTGAACGCACGTCCAATCAGTAATGCCAGCTCCGCCGTCACCGGACGATCGCCCTTGATAACATGCGAAATCCGCATGGGCGATACCCCGATGGCGCGCGCGAACTCGGCTTGCGATATGCCCATCTCTCCTATGATTTCAGCCAGAAATTCTCCCGGATGAATTGCAGGCAAACCATTCTTAACCATAATATTTTCTCCTCTAGTGATAATCGACAATTTCAACGTCATAAGCGTCTCCATTTCTAAAGTGGAAACAGACGCGCCATTGGTCATTAATACGAATACTCCATTGACCAGCACGATCATGAACCAGAGCCTCAAGTCTGTTAGAAGGAGGGAACCGCAAGTCTTCGAGGCGTACGGCCCCATCCAACTGCGTCAAGCGCATTGCTGCACGTTTGAGGATATCCTGCGGCAAGCGGCGTGATTTTCCGGTAGCAAAGAAGCGTTCCGTTTCGGATGAAGCAAAAGTTTGAATCATAATAAAATGATAAACAATTTGTTTATTAATGTCAAGAGTATTTATTTATGCATGGGCGGGTGTGACGATCTTAATAACGTCATGCACCAAGGAAGATAGTCCAAAGGTAAATACACAAACTATCAGATGGGCCTCTAATGCCACGTTGGTGGAAAGTGTCCCTGATAACTTTGATATCAACTCTGTGCTTGATCTTGAATTTTCAAATTTTGCAGTAAAAGGTAGTCCAAATTTCATTCCTGTCGATGGTGATGCTGACCATCTACTGCTTGAATTTGAAATCGAACGAAATGACTACTCAAAAAATTGGGCTAGCGCTCAAAATACTTTCAAAGGAAGTTTGGAACTAAAAAAAGTCCGACAAGGTAATGAAGTTAAACTTGTCGTAACGCACACTGCTAACGAGACGAAATATGTAGCTAGTAAAGTAAGTTGCAGAATAGTTCGGCACTTTAAAGACAAGAAACATGTCGGTGCTGCTGATGAAATAAAAAGGATAGAGTTTGGACTTTTCACTAATCCAGGGCGAATCAATTATTTCCTCGCATTAACACAAAACGTGAGCAGTTCTCTGCTTACGTTTGATGATTTAGTCGATGTTGAGTTTTCACCGGAATCTACTTCGGCGTTACCAGAAAAAATAAAATGGATGGAGAAAAGAATCGAAGATCTTAAGCTTAACGGCAAAGGACTTCATAATACATTTTTCGTCAAAGATAAAGATCTACATACATTTGTGCATCTTTACCACGTCTTAGCAAGATACAAATTTGATTTTAAAGGGCTAACTGGCAACTCTGTTGTTTCAATTGGATTTCCAGAGTTCGGTCGTTCAAAAGAACCTGCTTCCGAATTGGAGGTGAACATAAAGAGTATCTCATTTGAACAAGCACCAAAAAACCTAACACGTGGGCAGATGACCAAGATAATACTTAGTGAATTTGATGAATTGAAACTATTAGCTTTTGATGCATTGAAACCTGAACATTTGGCATAATAAAAAAATCCAGCGGACGCCGAGATCATTAGACCCATTTGCAAAGAATCAGGAAAAATCCTCAGACAAAACTTTTTAAAAGATGTGGGCTTTATTTTTACAAAGGAGAGAATATGAATGCGTTTTTGGATGAGCTAAAAACTGAATGGGAAAAAATCCCCGAATATAAAAATGTGGAATCTGAATATTGGGTTCCTGGGCAGGCCCAAATAGAGACATGTCCCAATGGATGTGAATTGGAAATCTATGAAGATACTCCTGCAAAGTGGAGTCGAATATCAGGCCGTGATGCCTATCGCCAGACAAGGATATGCAGGAAACACGGTTTTGCTATAATTTATGTTATAACCGGCATTACGGCAAAGGCTACGAAGTGGAACCCACAGAATTCGTAATAATCCGTAGGAAGTGTGACCTGTTAATACCGGTAACTATGATAAGGATTATTAATATAATTCTTTATTATATAATATATTAGATAGTTGTGGTTAATTTGAAATTATTTTCAGTTTTTTTAAAAAAATATTTAAAAAATATGCCGGATTATTACAATTATGTAAATAATCCCTGTTTATTACTTCTTTTTACCCTTAAAACCGGTTTTTCTAATGTTTATTAATAAACTAAAAGGCGCTCATTTTTTGATTTTTTCAAAAAAGGTTGGTTCGTAATTCGTTTTACTGCTAAATAGCATTGCTATAAATGTAATATACTGATAATTATAAATATAAACACTGGTTCGTAATTATTTTTCCGGTTCGTAATTAAGTTCGTAATTAATTAACGATATTTAGTAAACTGATTTAAAAAAAGAATTGCTGTAAGAAAAGATAATTGAATAATATTGGAAGGATAATAATTAAAAAGCTTCTAAAAATACATTCCGCATTTTGTCTATAATAGCTTGCAAATATTCCGTAAAACACCCCAAAAACACCGCATTTTTTTAAACTACAAACACCATCGAAACAACAACCCTATGAACAGATAACTCCCAGCAAGTCCTAACAAATCCCATCAAGTCCCACCAAAAAACACCCCAAAATCAAATTTCTCAAATAGCCTGCTCCCCCATAATCATGGAGGATAAAATAAAAAAGCCTGGTAATACGATACCAGGCTTTTCTTTTCATAATTTTAAATCTATTAAAACTTATTGAATTTATTTGGTCGGGACGACTGGATTTGAACCAGCGACCCCAGCGTCCCGAACGCTGTGCTCTACCAGGCTGAGCCACGTCCCGACATTCAGGTTGTCCTTATTATTCCAAGATTGTTTTATTGTCAACAATAAGTGACGGCTTCATAGTCCATATTTTATATTAATACTAACTTTTTTTAAGAGGGTTGTTAATAACTATTGTTTCATCTCTACCTGGCCCTACTGAGACAATATTTATTGGTGTTTCAATAAGTTCTTCAATTCTTTTTAAATATTGTTTTGTGGTTTCCGGAAGATTTTCATATATACGGATTCCCGATATATCCTCATCCCAGCCCGGCATCTCCTCGTATACCGGTTTGCATGCAGATAGTAATTTGATGGAAGCAGGCATATCTTCTATAATCTTTCCATTGTATTCATAGCCTGTACAAATTTTTAAAGTTTTGATGCCGCCAAGCACATCTAATTTTGTTATGGCAAGTCCTGTTAAACTGTTTAATCTGGCTGCATTGCGCAAAATAACCATATCAAGCCATCCGCATCTTCTCTTTCGACCCGTTGTAGCGCCGAATTCCGCCCCTTTTTTCTGCATATAATCCCCGGTTTCATCAAACAATTCGGTAGGAAACGGCCCTGCCCCGACTCTTGTGGTATAAGCTTTTACAATTCCTATTACACCCGTAATTGCTTTTGGGCCTATACCGGAGCCGCAGGCTGCATTACCTGAAACCGTATTTGATGAAGTAACGAAAGGATAGGTTCCGTGGTCGATATCAAGATGAGTCCCCTGGGCGCCTTCAAAAAGAATCTGCTTGCCGGACTTTAATGCATTGAAGATTATAACCGAAACATTTTTTGTAAAAGGAGCAAGCTGTTTTGCATAAAAAGAATATTCCTTTATTATGCTGTCTGCATCAAGCGCTTTGTCTGAAAGATATTTTTCGAGAATAAAATTCTTTTCCGGAAGAACCGAACAAACTTTTTCTTTAAAAACTTCAGGATCAATGAAATCCACAAAACGTATTCCCTTTCTTGAAGCTTTATCTTCATAGCAGGGGCCGATTCCCCGTCCTGTGGTTCCTATCTTGTTTTCTCCTTTCGTGCTTTCTGAAGCAAGATCGATATTTTTATGGTAAGGCATGATAATATGAGCGTTTTCCGATATCATAAGGTTTTCAGGACTTATTGAAACTCCCTTGCTTTTGAGAGATTCTATTTCTTCAAGAAGTACTTTTGGATCAATAACAACACCGTTACCTATGATACAGATTTTATTCTGCAGAATCCCGGATGGTACGATATGACTTATGAATTGCTTTCCATTTACAACCATAGTATGACCGGCATTGTTTCCACCCTGGAAACGAACGACTAAGTCGGCATATTCGGCAAGAAGATCAACTACCTTTCCTTTGCCTTCGTCGCCCCATTGAGTTCCTATAATTACTATATTCGCCACGGACTTACTCCTTTCCTGTATCTTTATTCCGGCAGATTTTTAGTTTGTATTCAAAGGTTTCGTTTCTTTTTGAAAAAATCCTGCATCAGATCTTTGCATTCTTTTTCACATATTCCAGGTATTATTTCAGTTTTGTGATTCAATCTATTATCGTTTGCAAAATTGTAAAGAGATCCCGCTGCTCCCCATTTAGGATCGTATGCTCCAAATACCAGTTTTTTTAATCTTGCATGAATAATTGCGCCCATACACATAATACAAGGCTCAATCGTTACATAGATAGTCATATTCAACAGTCTGTAATTACCGACTATAGAGCATGCATTCCTTAGCGCAAGTATTTCAGCATGAGCACAAGGATCACAAAGGGTTATAGTACTGTTGTGTGCCAAGGAAACAACTTGCCCTTTTTCATCAACTAGTATTGCACCTATAGGAACTTCGCAGTTTTGTCCAGCCTTTTTTGCCTCTTTAATGGCAAGTTCCATGTATGCTTCATGTTCGTTCATTATTACCGGTATTACACTGTTAAAATCTCTAAATTAAGCCTGAAACGACTTTTTTCCGTTGACTTTACACAAACTATATCCTATGAGTCTGTTAAATTCAAATCAATTCACTATGCGCCTGTAGCTCAGCTGGATAGAGTCCCGGACTACGAATCCGTAGGTCGCCCGTTCGAATCGGGCCAGGCGCGCCAATAAAATCAAATAGTTAGATAAACAACTTAATTTTCCATTTCTTTATTTGATACCCTATAGCTACCCTGTTCAATTTTTGTCTGATAAAATTTCCGGTGGTTTTAAAACCGATCGATTCTATACGTTGATAAGTTTGACGGCCACTGTGAAATTCAGATTTGGTATTTTAAATTCCGGGCTATTTTTTTTATTGTTATTTACATCACTTTATGATATAAAACGATGACATCATTTACATCTATAAAAAGAGGTATAAAAATGTTATCTATGACACAACAAGAAAAGGTTCGAATAAATATCCAACTGCCGGCAGAGACCAAGGAGAAGCTCTTCAAAGCCTCTTCCAAACAAGGAAAAAAAGTTTCTGCTTTCGTACGGGAATCTATCGAGGAAAAATTAATCCAACTCGACAGGCAGGATTTTGAGAAGCATATGAAAGCCGCCTATCAGGATTTAGCAGAAGAAAACATGAATATTTGTGAGGATTTTAAATTTTCTGATGCTGAGAATCTGCCAGAGGTTGCCCCATGATAACTTTAAATGTTAAAAGGGGAGAAATCTATTACGCTGCCCTCGATCCAGTAGTGGGAAGTGAAACCGGGAAAACCCGGCCGGTGTTGATTATTCAAAATGATATCGGCAATCTGAACTCGCCTGCAACCATCGCCGCCGTCATCACTGAATATTCCGAGAAAAAAGCAACTTATCCGATCTGCGTGCCTGTCGGCATAGATACCGGCCTGAACAAACGTTCAATTGTCAATCTTTCGCAGATCCGCACTATTGACATCAGACGATTGAAGAGACCAATAATAGCTGCTCTTCCCGATGAGATCATGGAAAAGGTGGATATTGCATTGAAGAATAGCCTCTCATTAAAATAATGGACTATGACATTAACCATATATTCAAATGAGAGGTGATCTGATGAAAATAAAAACAATTATCCATGAGGCGGAAGAAGGCGGCTTTGGGGCCGAAGTTCCTTCCATGCTTATCCGGTTGGCACATACGCGCCGCCCCTCCCTCTGCTTGGAGCCGGATGCTCACGTTCGGAGCAGTGCGAATGACGGTGCGTTGTCTGCCTGTCAATCCGAATCAAAATCCCACAGTTCTTCCGCGTTCGG